>CAJQPD010000337.1 GCA_905480085.1 uncultured Acidimicrobiia bacterium | reverse complement strand
TTCTCTTGCTGGGTTTGTTCTACTTCACCGCCGCCACCGCCCATACTCATTTGCCTAACTCCCTTTTGTACTGTCGCAGGCCGTCTTCGTAGACATGCCCGCGAATAGTGACTGAGTGGGTGTTTGCCCACTCGTAGCCGCCTACCATGGCAGCTACATGTATAACTAAACCTCCAATGGTGTCTCGGAGTACGAATGCGATGTTCTGTGCATGCTCGTCACCCATGGTTTCGAGGCGGGTCGCGTCGACCCAGTCCTGCAGGAACACCTGCATCATGGGTACCAATGTGTCTACGTGCTGCCTGTAAAAACGGTTCTTGGGAAGGTCGATCAGGATGCTCCAGAAGGTGTTCGTGATCTGGTCGCCCGTTACCGGCCTATCCATATCGATCAGGTCGTCGAGCACCTGGCTCGCCCGAAAGATAATGTTACAAAAATCAATCGCATCGGCGTCGCCCTTCAAGGCAAACTGCAAAAACTCCGCTTCGTCACGTCTTGGCATTACCCTAATATGTCACCCCATTTTTGGGGCTGCAGGGTTAAATGCGGTGTGACAAGGCAATTACGGCCTTGACCAGGAATTTGAGGGCCTGCTTGGCGTCCGCCAGGTTGTTCACGTTGTCCTCGATCCACTGAGCACCTTGAGCCGGGGTCTTAGCGATGAGGGCTTGGAGCGGGCCGTCGGCCTTGAAGTCCTTCTCGTCGGACATATTCCGGGGTAATTTGATGTTACGTGGCATCGATAATCACCTCGCTTTCCAGTTTGTAGAGCGGCCGCACCTGGATGGTGTACTCGCCAGCGTATTCGAAGGTCAGCGCATCGTCGCCAGGACCGTAGGTGAAATATTCGACGACCCTGCCCTCGTAGCGCACAGTGATTTCATCACCGTCGTCCAGGCCCTGGAGCTGTACTTTGTCAACCCCATCCGCCAGAACGGCGACCTTATCCACCGAGAACGAGGCCGGAGCCTTCGGGTCCACGGTCAAAGTATTAAGGTCTACGAACTCAGTTCTCTGGTCCGCGTCCTCTATAAGGAGGTCCTGGCCAGGCTCCACTTCCTGAATGAGTGGATCCGGGTTCGAGCCCGTTCGTACGATCCGGCCGGTGGTCGTGTCGTATACGAGGTAATTCATTTCTTCGTCCCTATCGCAAACATGGCGGCTGAGTTGCAGCGGCACCCCGAGGCGCTCGCCTTGGCCTGGAATCGGACCGTGTGGTTACCGGAGGCCGGTGCGTCCTTGACCCAACTCATGCTGCCCTGGACCTGGTTGGCGGTGCCCGTTGCAACTTGGCTCTCGAGCTGCGTGACGCTGTCGTACTGTATCCGCATGTAGAAGTTTCGGGAGGTTCCATCGTCGTCGAACTCGCCACCGAAGTTGGCGTAGATGTTCTCCACCAGGGCGCCGGAAGTGCCCGCGTTAATGGTGATCGTGGCCAGGGTGGTCCATGAGCTGGAGGACAGGTTGACGAACGAGGTAAACCCGTCACTGCCCGGGACGGTCACTGCCTTGCCCTTGATCTTGAGTGTGTCAACGGCCAGGTCTTTGATCTTGCCGGTGGTCACCGCCAGGTCATCGATGTACGCTGTCTTGATGGCGGCCGAGGCCACGTAGGTGCCGATCGTGCTACCCGTGATCTTATTGGCCGCGTGTACGAACACGCTGGACAACGTGCCGCCGGAGCCCAGCAGGACCTGGCCGGTGCTGTCACGGATCGTGATCTCGTTGGCTTCAATCGCGCCCGTACCGCCGCGCGTGTAGATCTTCCAGCCCGCGTAGGTACCACTGTTGCTGTAGTTGTCCGATTGAATGTAGTCGCTGATCTTCGCCGTATTGATCTGGGCATCGCCGATCTTGGCGGTCGTGATGGCGGCGTCCGCAAGGGCGGCCGTATCCACGGCCAGGTTAGCCAGCGCCAGGCCGGTGACCGCGCCGTTCGAGATGTTGGCGGCCAGCACCAGTCCGTGTACGCCGGGGTTGCCGCGGTCCCACGAGGCGGAATCGATCTCGGGGTAGGCGCTGTTGTAATAACTGACCGCGCAGCGGATCGGGTAGGTGATCGTCGGCGCGGAGTCCGTGTAGAGGACATTGCCGTTGACGCGGAACACGACGTCGGTGCCTTCGATCGATACCGAGCAGGTGTCGCCGTCGGTGGAGACGAGCGCTGAGGTGTGCGTGAGTACACCGGCCTTGTAGACCGTATAGACTGAACCGCCCGAGCCCACGAGGCCGAAGTCGATGTCGCCGATGGCCGTGATACCCGTCTGGCTGGTCAGGCCGGCACAGTAAACGCCGGTCACGTCGCTGGCACTCCACTGCATGAAGGCCTCGCCGTCATCCACCTGGTTGGTAGACTGGCCGCCCGTGTCCCAGGCAGTCGTGGCGACGTTCTTCGCGGAGCCGCCCGTGGTGTTATCTACGGTGAGATTCGTCGTACTTGCCCACTGGATCGGGGTCGCGCCGACCAGGACCTTTGCTGCCTGCGTCGAGGTACCGGCCGTGGCGTTATACGGCCCTTCGACGGCCGAGGTGTTTACGTGGCGGATCCAGTAATACGCGATTTCACCGGAATCGATGCTGTCCGTATACACGGAGGCGGACGTCTGACCGACACGGAAAGCCGTGCCCAGGTCGTCAACATCGTTGCGCCAGATCTCCGTGTGCGCATGATTGGACGCGGCCGTGGCGTCCCAGCTGAGGATCACCTTGAGTACGGCGGAAGAGACGGTAAAACCCGTCGGCTGCGGCGGTGTCGTCGGGTCAGGGTTGGCAGCGAACATGCCGTCCGTTGGCGCAACCGGATCGATATTACCGGTGTTGAATGCGTTAACCAGGCCAGATTCGGTCAGGTCGCGCAGCAGGACTACGCGGTCGAGCTTGCTGCCGCGTTCGCCTTTCCATACGCTGACCAGCTCGGCAACTGAACGCGAGAACGCGTCGCCGATCTTCGGCGTAATGGCAGGTAGCTTTGGTTTACGACTCATGGCCGTAAGTCTTTCATCGTGGTCCCGGCGCGCATGACGTGCAATGCGCCGCCTGTGCCGTCTGACCGGGACGATACTTCGAGTTGGAATTTACGTGCGCGGTAGCCACCGGAGAACCGGAAGGGCGTACCTTCTGCGCGCGTATGCGTTTCGCGCAGCTCACCGTCTGCGTAAACGCTGACGTTGAACTTGTCCGTGCTGTCGCCGAGGAGCAAGCAAACGCCCAGGCCGCTGGGATGAGCCGGCTCAATGACCTTGCTCTTCCAGGTGAAGTTCCTGTAGGTAGCGCCCGCGTCGAACTGCTTAATGTTGGCGCCATCGATAACGTACAGCGCATCATCCAGTGGATCATGGAATGCGCCGGTGTAGTAGTCATCGAGGTCGACGATGCCTGCCTGCGGAGCGTTCGGGTTGACGATGAAGCCGGTATTGCCGCTGTGGAAGCAGATGTACATGCCTTCCCACATATAGCCTTTCATACCTGATGGGGTCAGCGCCTGCCACTGCTCGCGAGTGAAGATGCCCTGCGTGATAAGCGAGGTGCCGCCCTTGGTCGTGTACACCAGGCCGTCGGGCGACGCGTACACAACGCCGGTACCAATGTCCGCGATGCTGTCTTTCGATACACCGGCCTGCATGAGTGGCAGTTCGGTCAGTACCATACTGGATGGGTCAACGCCGGAGGCAATGTAAGGCCGGTCCTTGGTGACTACCATTAAGGTGTTGTCGTCCAGCGGCGCAATGCCCACGATGTCGGTCTTGGTGTTCAACTGGTACTGCACGGGCCAGGCATGTGGCGCGGCCGGCACGCTGAACGCCAGGACATTGTCGAAATGACCGGCCATGTAACCGCCGGCCAAGGCCGTGATGCCGATCATCGAGGAGCTGGGTAAATCGTAGATCTCGGAGGGCAGGACCTCACCAAGGTCTTCAGGGTCGATCGCATCGGCGTATGTACCGCCAAAGTTCGTGCCACCACCCACGTACTGGAATTCCGTCGAAGTCGAACCGGTCGACGTGCGGTAGACACGGTAGCTGTCAATGTCGTAGTTACCAGTCGGTATGGCCGGGATCGTGACGTCGACACCTTGCCCGGGTGCAACCTCAACGGACCCGCCAACGGGAGAGGGGAGGCCTTCAGCGCCTACACCGTCTACGCAGGTAACGACGTAAAATCGTGTATCGACCAGATCGTCCGGGTCAGTCGGCGTGCCGGTCACGACCAGAGAAGGCGCGATGCCTTCCAGTGTGCCCGGGGAGACGTAACCAGGTGGTGGGACGCCCAGCAGGAACGAGGAGCCCGGGTATGGAGTGCCGCCCGCGGTGATGATTGAGTTATAGGTCATCTTC
>CAJQPD010000336.1 GCA_905480085.1 uncultured Acidimicrobiia bacterium | reverse complement strand
CCCGGACCACTTACGCTCTGACGAGAACGGTACCGACCCGATGATCCGCCAGCCGGGATCTTTCGTAGCGTCTGCCAGAAGGCGGGCGGTGGCGTTGGGTTGTTCCTCGACTCGCGAAATCGCTCCGAGTGCCTGACGCACGGTGTCTTTGTCTCCGCTGATGAGTTGGGTGGCGATCAGGCGAAGGGTTCCCTCGGTCAAGGTGCCGGTTTTGTCAAAACAGACCACGTCGACCCTTGCCAACGTCTCGACTGCCGGTAACTCCTGCACAAGGACCCGATGGCGGCCAAGTCGCACGACCGCCACCGCAAAAGCCACCGAGGTGAGCAGTACCAGACCCTGGGGGATCATGGCAACCATCCCGGCGACCGCCCCGGTCGCAGCTTCCGAGAATCCCTGTGTCAACTGGCCGATGATGAGGATGGCTCCGATCGGGAAGAGCATCCATCCAATAATCATGAGCAACGTGTCGATCGCCGATCGAATTTCTGAATTGACGAGGGTGAATTTGCGAGCTTCTACTGCCAGCTGGGCGGCGAACGAATCGATGCCGACGTGTTCGGCCCGCATGGATCCTGATCCGGCGACCACAAAACTTCCTGATCGGGCGTAGTCGCCGACTTGCTTGGTGACCGGATCTGCCTCTCCGGTTAGGAGGCTCTCGTCGATCTCGAGGCCACGGCTATTCGTGATGGCACCGTCAACGATGATCTGATCGCCCGACCCAACAAGTAATTCGTCGTCTTGAACCACGTCTTCTACCGCGACGGAGGTCTCGACTCCATTGCGGATCACGGTGGCGTGGGGAGCCTGGATCAGGCGCAGCTTGTCGAGGGTCAGTTTGGCGCGGAGTTCTTGGAAGATTCCGATCAGTGAGTTGATGACCATGACAAGCCCGAACAGAGCGTCCTGGATCGGTGCCACGAAGACGATCACGACAACGAGAACTGTGATGAGAAGGTTGAAGCGGGTGAGGGTATTTGCCCTGACGATGTCGCCCGTTGTCCGGTCAGGCCCTGATGGTCTGACATTACGGAGTCCGGCGGCCATGCGCTCGGCGACTTGTTCGTTTGTAAGACCCGGCATACGCGTGGTGGCGATCGACATCAGACAACCCGCAGAGTAGTCAGCCTTCGTCTGGTGGACATGGGTTGTCGGCTCCGTGACTCAGGACCTGGATGGACGTGGCGGCCCCGATCGGAAATCGTCATGCATGCTCAGGAGCCGACCGACCACGGCTAGCCTCCCACAGGACCATAACCGCGAGGGGCATACGCATGAATCTTGGGCTGATGACCGGTTATTGGAGCGCCCAGCCGCCAGCCGGAATGGCCGAGCTGGTCGCCGAGGCCGAAGACCTGGGTTACGAGAGCCTCTGGACCGCAGAAGCCTATGGGTCGGACGCCCTGAGCCCACTTGCCTGGTGGGGTGCGCGTACCAAGCAGCTACGCCTCGGGACCGCCATCATGCAGATGGCTGCCAGGACCCCGACTGCCACCGCCATGGCGGCGATGACCATGGATCACCTTTCTGAAGGAAGATTCGTGCTGGGACTAGGCGTGTCAGGGCCCCAGGTGGTGGAAGGATGGTACGGACAACCGTATCCCAAACCGCTCGCCAGGACCCGGGAGTATGTCGAGATCGTTCGGCGAGTCATCGCCCGCCAGGCACCGGTCGAATTCCACGGTGAGCACTACGAGTTGCCATACGATGGGGGAACCGGTCTCGGGAAGGCGCTCAAAGCGACGATTCATCCCCGACGCCCCGACATCCCGATCTACCTGGGAGCAGAAGGCCCCAAGAACGTCGCCCTGGCGGCCGAAATCGCCGACGGATGGTTCCCGTTCTGGTTTTCGCCTCGTTCAGATGCGTTTTATCGGGAGGCGCTCGCCGAGGGATTCGCCAGAGATGGCGCCCGGCGCGACTTCGATGACTTCGAGGTCGCCTGCCCGGTTCCGGTGATCGTGAATCCTGACCCTGAGCAGGCGGCTGATGTCATCCGCCCGATGCTGGCCCTCTACGTCGGTGGTATGGGTGCCAAAGGCGCCAACTTTCATTTCGACGTCATCGCCCGGATGGGATATGAAGCAGAAGCCCACCGGATCCAGGACCTGTACCTGGCTGGCAGCAAAGCCGAGGCCATTGCTTCGATTCCGTTGGCGATGGTTGAGGATGTGGCGCTGGTCGGACCGCCGGAAAAGATCCGTGATGAGATGGAGCGGTGGTCCGAGACGGTGATCACGACCATGCTTGTGCAAGGTCCACCCGAGCTCCTGCGAATCCTGCCAGGACTGGTCGGCTAGCTGCGCCGTTTCAGTTCGGAGCCGATTTCCTCGACGGAGATTTCCTGAGCGGCTGCCAACGCCAGCATGTGATAGACCAGATCGGCCATCTCTTCAATCAGTCGTTGCCTGTCTCCCGACCCGGCGTCAAGGTCCTTGGACGCGAAAGCGACTTCTCCTGCCTCCTCAAGAACCTTGCGGGCCGCCAGGTTGTGATTGTCGGCGAGGATGGTGGTGTATGAGCCTTCCGGTCGAGTTCCCATTCGATCGTTGATCGTCGCCCATAGACGGCCGAACTCAGAGAAGTCCGGGGGAGGGGATTCGTCGAAACACGATGTGGTTCCGTTATGGCACGCAGGTCCGCTCGGTCGGGCGAGAACCAGCAACGTGTCCCCGTCGCAGTCAGGTTTCATCCCCGTCAGCTGCAACTGGTTGCCGGACGTAGCGCCCTTCTCCCATAGTTCGTTGCGGCTGCGTGACCAGAACGTCACCAGACCGCTGCTCCTGGTCGCCTCAAGCGACTCCTCGTTCATCCAGGCCATCATCAGAACCTGGCCGGTATCGGCATCCTGGACGATGGCGGGAACCAAACCATCTGCGTTGAATGTGATCATTGGGAGGCCTCTCGTACGGGGATTCCGCTGGCAGCCAGTCCGGCCTTCAGGTCGGAGATCTCGATTTCGCGACGGTGGAAAATCGACGCCGCCAGGATGGCGCTGGCGTCGGCGAGTTTGATTACGTCGATGCAGTGTTGGATCGTTCCCGCCCCACCCGAAGCGATTACCGGGACCTCGACCGCTTCGGTGATCGCTTTTGTGACGGCTAGATCAAACCCGACCTTGGTGCCGTCGGCGTCCATGGACGTGAGCAGGATCTCGCCGGCTCCGCGCCTGGTGGCCTGGCGAGCCCACTCGATGGCGTCAAGTCCGGTTGGTCGGCGCCCGCCATTCACGACGACCTCAAACCACCCGTCCCGCTGCTTCGTATCGATGGCGATAACGACGCATTGACGGCCGAAGTGCCGGGCGCAAGCGTCGAGGAGGTCGGGGTTCTCCACGGCCGCCGTATTGACGGCGACTTTGTCGGCACCTGATCGCAACACGGCGCGCATGTCCTCCGGGCTGCGGACTCCGCCGCCGACGGTAAGGGGAACAAACACGTTGCCGGCGGTTCTTCTGACCACATCGAGAAGCGTGCCGCGCCCCTCGGGGGAGGCCGAGATGTCGAGGTAACAAATCTCGTCAGCGCCTTCGTCGGCATACCGGGTGGCCAACTCGACCGGATCGCCTTCGTCGGTGAGATTGACGAAGTTGACGCCTTTGACAACGCGGCCATTCTTGACGTCGAGGCACGGAATGATCCGGGTTCGCAGTGTCATGGAATCATCGCCACGAAGTTGGCGAGGAGTTGCATTCCGTTCTCTCCTGAACGCTCCGGATGGAATTGGGTACCCATTCGCTGGCCGGATCTGACGGCGGCAGTAAATCGCCGACCGTAGCTGGCCGTTCCGATCACGTCGGTCGACAGACCGGGCGTAGGGGCGTAGGAATGGACGAAGTAGAAGGTCGGGTCGGGACCGAGACCGGCGAACAGGGGGTCGTCGGTAATCGTGACATCGTTCCAGCCGATGTGAGGCAGTCGGGGGGCATCCTCGAGCAGTTCGACCGTGCCGGGTATAAACCCGAAGCATCTTGCATCGTCTTCGTCGGACGAGGCAAACAGGACCTGCATGCCTACGCAGATACCGAGCAAAGGCCGGTCCCATCCTTCGATCGACGAGCGGAAGCCTCCGGCATCGATACCGTCCATGACGCCCCGGGTGGTGCCCACGCCGGGAAGGACCAGGGCGTCGGCACCGGCGAGTCCTGACGGGTCCGTAGCCACCACGACGGTGGCACCCACTCGT
The DNA here is from genome assembly GCA_905480085.1 of uncultured Acidimicrobiia bacterium. Lineage (GTDB taxonomy): Bacteria > Actinomycetota > Acidimicrobiia > Spongiisociales > JAENVV01 > JAENVV01. Next base: position 3,735 of record CAJQPD010000336.1, on the reverse strand, counting down.
TCCAGCCCCTGGGCAATGGAAACCAGATTTCCCGCGCCATGATCGACGACCGCAATGGTCGTCACGTGGTGCCTTTGGTGGAGGCAATGCCAACCCGGCGACTATCTGGCGCAATCGCCATGCGGAGCGCCCTGGCGACGGCCTTGATGCCGGCCTCGGCGACATGGTGATCGTTGCGGCCGTCGGCCGTGAGATGCAACGTGAATCCGCCCGTGCGGGCCAGTGCTTCTAGCCCGTGGGCGAAGTTCTGTGTCGTAAAGTTGCCGATGCTTGGTCCGACGAGGGATGCCTCGACGACCGCGTACGGGCGTCCGCCCACGTCGATTGCACAGCTGCCAAGAGCCTCATCCATCGGGACGGTGGCATTGCCATAGCGCGAGATACCCGCCCGGTCCCCGAGGGCGGACCCGAGAGCTTCGCCGAGCACCAACATCGTGTCTTCGACCGTGTGATGGTCGTCGATGTGCAGGTCGCCTTCACAACTGACCGTCAGATCGATGAGGCTGTGGTGGGCGAGCGACGTGAGGAGATGGTCAAGGAATCCGACTCCGGTGACCACCGTCGAAAGACCGGTTCCGTCGAGGTTGACGGTTACGGACACGTTGGTCTCAAGCGTGGTTCGTTCAATGGTGGCTATACGGGTCATGAGTCTTGGTTCCTTAGGGGATCAGTTGTTCGATGCGTAATACGAGGATGTCACGGGCTCCGGCAGCTTTCAGGTCGGGAAGGAGGTTCCAGATGGAGCCGGCGTCGACCACCGAGTGAACCGCCACCATCTGGTTGTCCGCGAGCGGAACAACGGTAGGCGCACCGAGACCGGGGATGATCTGCTGGATGCGGCTGACCGAACTGGCTGGTGCATTGAGGAGGAGATACCTCTTGCGCCGCCCTTGAGTCACGGCGGTAAGTGCTGTTACGACCGTGTCGGTTTCGGCCGACCGTGTGGCCAGGGCTGCCGGGGAACCGACGAGCACCGCTTGGGACGTCAGGATTGTGTCGATCTGCCGGAGGCCATTGACGAGCATGGTGGAACCGGTCGACACCAGGTCGACGATGGCGTCGGCGACTCCGAGCTTGGGGGCGACCTCAACCGAGCCGCGCAGCGTCACGATTTCGGCATCAATACCGCGGTCATCAAAGATACGGCGGGTGGCGTTGGGGTGGGCGGTGGCTACTCGCAATCCGTTGAGGTCCTCGAGCTTCTCCGCCGCCGACGCCTTGGGAACTGCCGCCACCAGGCGACAATGCCCAAATCCGAGCTCGGCCAGAACCGGGAGATTCTTTCCGTCCTCGGCCAGCAAGTCCTGGCCGGTAATTCCGAGGTCGGCGGTTCCGTCGGCTACCAGCTCGGCGATGTCTTCGGTCCTCACGAACAGAAGGTCGAGGTCTACGTTGCGGACGCTTACCGAGAGGGTGCGATCCGACTGCTCGAAATCAAGGCCGGCGTCGGCTAGGAGGGACGCGGTCGTTTCGCGTAGTCGACCCTTGTTCGGGATGGCGAGTCTGAGGATGCGGGTCATGATTCTTCCTGTTGACGATTGAGGGCGAGCTGATAACCGCCCGTTCCATGATGAAACCATTGACTGACCCTCGTGACGGTGGCCGTGGAAGCGCCGGTCTGTTGGGCGATGTCCCGATAGGACATACCGCCGTCAAGCAGGCGTACGATTTGCCAGCGGCTCGCCATTTCGGTTATCTCCCGGCGAGTACACAGGTCCCGCAGGAGGCCGGCGACTTCCTCGGCATCGCTGAGCGAAGCAATCGCCTCGCTCAGGGCGATTACCGGTTCGGTTCTCCAGTCATCGGTCGTCATAATCAGGGTTGTTTCTTTAGTGGCTTAGTGTTGTAACATGCTACAACACTAAAACAGATTGGCAAGTTCGAGGTTCCTATGCAGATCATCCCGGCAATTGATGTCCTCGACGGTCAGGTGGTCCGCCTCGTGAAAGGGGACTACGGCGCGGTTACCGCCTACTCCGACTCCCCGGTCGAGGCGCTCGGATCGTGGGGTAGGGCGGGTGCCACCCTGGTGCATGTAGTCGACCTGGAAGGCGCGCGAACCGGGACACCGTCGCCGGGTTTGGTTGAGACGATGGCCAGGGCCGCCGTCCCGTTCCAGATGGGAGGCGGGATTCGGACAGAGGCCGCGGCGGTTCGGGTTCTTGAAGCCGGCGCCTCGCGAGTGGTTCTTGGTTCGGCAGCAGTATGGGACCCGGAGTTGTTGACGATGCTGGTGGCTCGTTTCGGCGCCGACCGGATCGTTGCGGCGATCGACGTCAAGGCAGGATTGGCGACCGGGGCCGGATGGCTGGACCAGGGGCGACCGTTTGGAGACGTTATCGCCCGGGTGGCCACTGCCGGGGTCGGCTGGATCCTCACCACCGGAATCTCAAGGGATGGCACGATGACCGGTCCGGATCTGGCGCTGACCGGGGAAGCCGTGGAGCGGGCACCGAACTGCCGGGTGATCGGTTCGGGAGGGGTAGGAACCCTCGCCGATCTTGTCGCACTGCAGAACGTCGGTGCGGACGCCGTGGTGGTTGGGAAGGCGCTCTACGAAGGGGTATTCAGCTATGAACAGGCAGTGTTAGCGGTTGGCGAACCGCTCAAGGGCGAGACGGATGTGGCCGGGACCGACCGTTAGGGCATGGTCGTCGCCTCGTAGCGTGTTGAGAGCCGCTTCGCGCAACATCCCCGTGAGATCTGCAAATGACAACCCTTCGGTGTCGGCAGCCACCTGGTCGAGATCTACATCCTCGCTGAAGGGGACATCGACGATATCGAGTAACGCCCGCCGTGCTTCAAGTTCGGGCAGCCCGAGTTCGATGTGAACCTCGAATCGGCCAGACCGCAGTAAGGCCGGATCGATGAGATCCTTGCGGTTGGTGGCTCCGATAACGACAACATCACCGCGCCCGCCAAACCCATCGAGTTCGGTGAGCAGCGCCGCGACCACCGAATCGGTCACCGACGAGTTCGAGGTGCCTCTCACGGGCGCCAGGGCGTCGATCTCGTCGAAGAACATCAACGAGGGAGCGGCCGCCCGGGCTCTTGCGAAGACCTCTCGCACCCCGCGCTCTGACTCACCAACGAACTTGTCAAGGAGTTCGGCGCCCTTGATCGGGAAGAAGGCAGCCCCGGCCTCGTGGGCAAGAGCCCGCACAACAAATGTCTTACCAGTTCCTGGAGGCCCGTAGAGGAGGATGCCCCTGGGTGGTTCGATTCCGAGGCGTTCAAACCGTTCGGGCTGGGTCATCGGCCAGATGACCGCCTCGGTGAGCCTCTGCTTCACATCCTTGAGTCCGGCGACCCGTTCAAAGCCATAGGAAGGGACTTCACCGGAGCCCACCGAACCCAGCGACGGGGTGGTCGAATCGATGGCGGCTGCCACCCGGTCGGTCGTGAGCGGCTCGCCGAGGCGGGCTACCTCGGTTGAAGCCTGGAGCACGGCGCCGAGAATGTCCGCACCTGAGAAGCCGGCACTTCGACCCGCCAGTTGAGCGTAGTCAATGTCGTTCGTCGGGACTTTGGCCAGGGCAGCTTGAAAGAGAAGTGTCCGGCGCTGAGCGTTCGGGGGAGGTACCTGGAGGGTCCTTGGCAGCAGGGGTGATTGCAGGGCTTCGACGGTGGCATGGGACGTAATGCCGATCACACAGGCGATCGTTGGTCGGTCTGCGACCGCATCGAGGAACCATCGCATGATGGCCGCCACCTGCGTTTTGAACGGGGTGAGTC
>CAJQPD010000335.1 GCA_905480085.1 uncultured Acidimicrobiia bacterium | reverse complement strand
CAACTGATTTCTTTATGGCGATCCAGTAACGCGCGTCCCGCATCTTCTGCGGACTCCGTTGCCTTGAATGGAAGGGTCTTTGGCTGAACAACAGGGCGTTGAGCGGAAAGCACCGACCTCAGACGCCGGCCTGGTCCGGGTCCCGGCATCAGTGAGGTTGTGACCAATGGCGTTTACTGGCGGGATCCTCCGCCGAGGGGGGCGCAGCGTCGGCAGGCGACCCGACCCAAAGCAGTCGGACCACTGGTGGTGGCAGGCTTTGTGGATGTGGACGATTCAGGGAAGATTTGACGAACTGTGAAGGTGTAGTAGTATATATTACAAAGGCAGTATTATTCGATGCTGAGTCTTTGATTCATGCAGCGCCTTCAGCGGGGCAACTCCTCAGGAATGCACGAACTCATTGCGGATTAAGAGTAGGACGAAAGTAGACTTATGAGATGGATGTTAAAGGCGGTTCTGTTGGTAGGCATATTTGTCTCCCTTCCCCAGGTGCGGGGACAGGTGCAACCGGTTCCGGGCGCAATTCAGGCCGAGGATTATGACTCGGGAGGTCAGGGTGTGGGCTACAACGATTCCGATGCGGGCAACAACGGGCCGAGCACCTACCGCAACGATGACGTCGATATTGAATACGGCGCCGGCGCCGTCAACGGGAACAACGTTGGCTGGATCGTCGCGGGCGAATGGCTCAAATACACGGTGAATGTCTCCACCTCGGCCACCTACCAGGTGCGCTACCGGGTGGCCAGCCAGCAGTCCGGGCCCTTTTCCATACGGATGCTGGTGAACGGGCAGCCCACAGACCTGGTCAGCTTCAACGGGACAGGCAGTTGGATCAACTGGATCAATGTATCTTCACCCACGCCATTTGCGTTGAGCAGCGGGACGCACACCGTGCGCCTGGAGTTTCTCAGCACGGAGTTCAACCTTGATGAGTTTGAGTTCACCCTCGCGGGGCCCGTGGATACGAACGTGCCGCCCTACCTGGATCCCAACGAACCGGTTTCAGTGCGCGTGGACGATCTCATGAGCCGGATGAGCCTGGATGACAAGATCGGCCAGATGACCCAGCCCAGCATTGTGTTTCTCAACTCGTCCACCGACGTGCGGGACTACCGCCTCGGGTCGTTGCTCAGCGGCGGCGGGCAGGGGCCCGGCGCCAACAATCCCACTGCCTGGGCCGACATGATCGACGCCTATCAGGCCCTCGCCCTCAGCACCCCGCTGCAGCTCCCCCTGCTCTACGGGATCGATGCAGTGCACGGGCACAACAACGTGTACGGAGCGACGATTTTCCCGCACAACATTGGACTGGGAGCCACCCGCAATCCCGAACTGATTCGGCGCACGGCCGAGGTGACGGCGGCCGAAGTCGCCGCCACCGGTCCGCACTGGACCTTTGCACCCACCATGGCCGTGGCCCGCCATGAGGCTTGGGGTCGCACCTATGAAAGCTTCAGCGAGGACACCGACCTGGTGACGGAACTGAGCGTTGCCGCCATCGAGGGATTCCAGGGGGCTGACCTGACGGCCGCCTCCAACATTCTCGCCACCGCCAAACACTTCGCCGGGGACGGTGGCACCGCTGGCGGGGATGACCAAGGGAACACAATTCTGGATGAAGCCACCTTCCGCGCCCTGCATGTCGCTCCCTACGAGGACGCCATCGCGGCCGGGGCCAAGACGGTCATGGTGTCCTACTCGAGCTGGAACGGGGTGAAGATGCACGGACATTCCTATATGCTGACCGATGTGTTGAAAGGGGAGCTTGGCTTTGAGGGCTTCCTGATTTCCGACTGGGCCGGGGTGGACCAGGTGGACCCGAATTACACCACCGCGGTGATCACCTCGATCAATGCCGGCATGGACATGGTCATGGTGCCGGACCAGTACCAGAACTTCATCAGCACGCTCAAGGGGGCGGTGACCGGCGGCCAGGTATCCACCGACCGCATTGACGATGCCGTGCGCCGGATCCTGACGGTGAAGTTCGAGATGGGGTTGTTCGAGAATCCCTACGCGCAGAGGGACCTCCTCGCCGACGTGGGGAGTGCGGCGCACCGCGAGGTGGCACGGCAGGCCGTGGCGGAATCGCTCGTGGTGCTCAAGGATGATTCCAGTCTGCTGCCGCTGGCCAAGGATCTGAACCGGATTCATGTCGCCGGGAAAAATGCGGATAACCTCGGCCACCAGTGCGGTGGGTGGACCATTTCCTGGCAGGGCGGTTCGGGTGCGACCACCGTCGGCACCACGATCCGGCAGGGCATCGAGGACGCCGTGTCTCCCGGGACCTCCGTGACCTACTCCCTCAACGGCACCGGTGCCGCCGGGGCGGACGTGGGCATCGTGGTGGTGGGCGAGACGCCTTACTCCGAGGGAGCGGGTGACACTTCCAACCTGTTCCTCTCCTCCTCCGACCTGTCGGCCATCAACAATGTGCGTAATGCCGGCGTCCCCGTCATCGTGATCCTGGTCTCGGGCGGACCGATGTTTGTGGAAAGCGAACTGTCCAACTGGGACGCCTTCATTGCGGCATGGCTTCCAGGTAGCGAGGGACAAGGCGTCGCGGACGTGCTGTTCGGGGACACGTTCCCGGTCGGGATCCTTTCCCACTCCTGGCCGCGTAACAATCAGATCCCCATCAACCTGGGCGATCCCGGCTACAACCCGCTGTTCCCTTATGGGTTCAGCGTCCACGTGAACGGAGACGTCGACCAGGACAGCCTGACCGATCTTTGGGAGGTGCAGCATGGCTTGGATCCCTACGACGATGGCTCGGTCAATCCCGACTTTGGCGCGGCAGGTAACCCGGACGGGGATGCGGGCGACAACCTTTATGAATTCAACACCGGCACCCATCCGCAACTACCGGATTCAATCTTCCGCATCGTGAATGTGGTCAGCCAGTCCCCCGTGCAGATCGGGGTGAACACGGTTCCCGGTTATTCCTATGGAATCGAGTTTACCGATGGTCCCCTGACGGCTCCGGTGAGCTGGCTCCCGTTCG
>CAJQPD010000334.1 GCA_905480085.1 uncultured Acidimicrobiia bacterium | reverse complement strand
CGCTCCGGTCGCTCCGGTCGGTCCAACGGCCGGTCGGGTCATTACGGTTGCATCCGCCAAGGGTGGGTCTGGGAAGACGGTCACCGCTACCAATCTGGCATTGTTGCTTGCCAGGTCCGCCGGGCCTGGCAAGGTTGCAATCGTCGATGCCGACCTGCAGTTCGGCGACGTCTGCCTGGTACTCCAACTCGAGCCGAAGCTGACGATCTTCAACGCAGCCCAGGACATCGATCGCCTTGACAATTCGCTTATTGATTCGCTGTTGACCAAACATGTCGAAGGGGTTTCGGTGTTGGCCGCCCCGCTCGAACCGGCCTTCGCCGATGAGGTCTCGACGGCGGTTCTCATCGAGGTCGTGAGTCGGCTACGTGAACGCTTCGAATACGTCGTGGTCGACACGGCTTCGCTCCTCGACGAGTTGCTGTTGTCGCTGCTTGAGCGTGCCGACGACGTCATCTTTATCGTTGATATGGATCTTCCGAGCGTCAAGAATGCCAAACTTGCGCTTGAGACGCTGCGTTTGCTGAAGTTTCCATCATCGAAGATCAAAGTCGTCTTGAATCGTTCGAATGCCAGGGCTCGCCTCGACGAAGGCGAAATCGAGCGATCGCTAAAGATGAAGATCAGCGCAAGCATTCCATCAGACGGGCTTGTTCCGGCTTCGGTCAATGAGGGCCGCCCGGTGGTTCTGTCTGCGCCACGGTCGAAGGTAGCCAAAGGGTTTGAATCGGTCGCCGCGCTCATTCTGGGAGAAGTGGCAGAGTCGGCCAAGGCTTCCAAGAAGCGCCGGAAATAGGCAAGGAACAGGGGGCCAATCATGGCATCATTGTCAGAACGGGTAGCAGCAGCCAAGACAGCGGACGACGACCGTCCTGATAGCCGTAAAGAGAGCCTTTTTCGCGAGTTGCGTGGAAAGTTGCACTTTCGGGTCGTCGAAGAGCTAGGTCCGACTCTGTATGACCGGCAGATGAGCGATGCCGAGTTGCGGTTGCGCGTTGTCGAGATGCTCGAATGGGCCGTGGATCAGGAACAGGGTCTTCCCCTCACATCCGCGGACCGTTCGCAGCTGATCAACGAAATCGCCTCGGACGTGCTCGGCTATGGTCCGATCGATGCCATCTTGAACGACCCGGACGTCACCGAGGTGATGGTCAACGGGCCCAATAGTATTTACGTCGAGAAGCTGGGAAAACTGACCCAGACCGACATTCGGTTCGTCGATGCCACCCACCTTCGCAGGATCATCGACAAGATCGTCGGCCAGGTTGGTCGGCGTGTTGACGAGGCTACTCCGATGGTCGATGCCCGCCTCCCTGACGGATCTCGCGTCAACGCGGTTATTCATCCTCTGGCCATTGGCGGACCATTCCTCACGATTCGCAAGTTTTCGGTCGATCCGCTCACCGAGGAGGACCTGATCAGGTTTGGCTCGTTTGATAAGCGAGTGGCTGACTTTATGGCCGGGTGCGTCAATGGTCGGCTGAACATCATTATCAGCGGTGGTACTGGCTCGGGTAAGACCACGATGCTCAATGTTGTATCGTCGTATATCCCCAGTACTGAACGAATCGCCACTGTCGAGGATGCGGCCGAGTTGCAGCTTCGACAGAATCACGTTCTTAGCCTCGAATCCCGCCCTCCCAACCTCGAGGGTAAAGGCCAGATCACCATTCGTGACCTGGTGCGTAACACGTTGCGTATGCGTCCTGACAGGATTGTGGTTGGTGAGGTACGCGGTGGCGAGGCTCTCGACATGCTTCAGGCGATGAACACCGGCCATGACGGGTCGTTGACGACCGTTCACTCGAACTCGCCTCGTGACACGCTCTCCCGCATCGAGACGATGGTTCTTATGGCCGGCTTCGACTTGCCAATCAGGGCCATTAGAGAACAGGTTTCATCTGCGGTGGATCTGATCATTCACGTAGCTCGACTTCGTGATGGCACCCGGCGGGTTACCCATATCACCGAGGTTGAAGGAATGGAGGGCGACATCATCACCCTTCAGGACCTGTTCCTATTCGACTTCGGAATGGGGATGTCGGAGGACGGGCGATTCCTGGGCAAGCTCAAGGCAACTGGCATTCGTCCATCATTCAGCGAGAATCTCAAAGACCTCGGCATCGACCTTCCGGCGGATCTCTTCGATCCGGAGCCGTTCGCTCGTCGTCAGTCCGCTCAAGTCTGGTGATGATATGAGACGTCTCATGGCACTCTGTTTGGGTGCAATGATCCTGACTGGCCTGCTGGCCGTCCCGGCTTTGGCGCAAGCCGACGAACCGCAGGTGGTCATCGTTGATGTTGATACGTCTCGTTATGACGAGGACGGTTTGACCACAATTGTGGCAGAGATCCGCAACGTCGAGGACGTCGATCTAACTCAGATCGTCGTTGCCGAAGAAGGTGTCGTCTTTGATCCCAACACCGTCACGGTCGCTTCGATCGGTGAGACCAATGTCGAAGTCGGAGTGGTACTGGCGATTGACGTTTCCGGTTCAATGGAAGGGGCTCCGATAGAAGCGGCCAAGGCTGCGGCTATCAACTTCGTGAACAACAAGCGTCCGGCCGACAGCATCGCCCTCGTGACCTTCGGGGATGTTGTCAACATTCGCGTGCCATTTACGACGAATGCCCGGTCGGTCACATCCGTCATCGCCGGTCTCACGACAGACGGAGCTACGGCGTTCTACGACGGCATGGTGCAATCGGTGCGATTGTACGAAGACTCAACACTTCAGCCGCACATTATCGCATTGACCGATGGCACGGACCAGGGTTCGACAGCGACCCTTGCAGAGGTCAAACAGGCCGTCGTCGGCGCGAGTATTCGGGTGTTCGGAATTGCCCTGGAGGGCCCTGATTTCAACGGCGGGCCAGTCGAAGAGATCGCCCTGGCCAGCCCTGGTGGCCGCTATCAAGCTACGTCGGACGCCGCACAGTTGAATGCCCTCTATTCCGATATTCGGCGCGAGCTGAACAACAAGGTCGTGATTACCATCAACGGCCGTCAAAATGATCCGCTGGATACCCGATTTCTGGTCCGATATGGAGCGGCTAACGATACGGCAGCGGTAGCCGTCCCGGGGTACTTGACCCCCGAGGATCGGATCGTCACGGTAACCACCATCCCGGCCGAACCCACGATTGCCGAAGGCGTGCTGATTGAGTCCGGTGCCCCGGCCCCCCTCGCAACTCTCAAGCTGGTCGCCATCGTGGCTTCGTTCTTCGGCGTCGTGTCTCTCCTCTGGATCCTGGTCGGACCGCGTGGTGACGAACAACAACAAAGAATGCGCGAACGAATGCGCCAGTTCGAGCGCGGTGGGTCTCGTTCCGAGGGTGACGAGTCGTGGTTGGCCAGGATTCCAGGCCTTCGTAGTTTGTCCGCTTCGGCTAAATCCGCGGCCGACAAGCGAGGTGTCCTCCATGGGCTGGAGTCAACACTCGCCCAGGCGAATATCGCGCTGGGGCCAGGTGAAGCGATCGCCGCGTCACTGCTCTTGTCGGCGGTAGTTGGCTTGTTGGTGGCTCTGTTTACCCGTCGGATCGTATTCGGTGGCGTGGTGGCCGCCGTCATGATTCTGTTCGTGTTTGCGGTTCTGAGTTACCTAAGCGGACGCGAACGACGTCGATTCGAATCTCAATTGCCCGACACCTTGACGCTTCTGTCGACGTCGCTGCGTGCTGGTTATTCGTTGTTGCAGGCTGTGGAGGCCGTCGCCTCGGAAGCACCAGATCCGACGGCTCGAGAGTTCGGCCGAGCGGTCGCCGAAATTCGTCTTGGACGACAGGTGGTTGGTGGCCTGGAAGGTGTAGCTGATCGGACCGGGTCAGAGGATTTCGCCTGGGCCGTAATGGCGATCGAGATTCAACGAGAGGTAGGTGGCAACTTGTCCGAAGTTCTGCAGACCGTGGCAGACACAATGCTGCAGCGCAACCGTCTGCGCGGTGAGGTAAAAGCCCTCACGGCTGAGGGTCGGATTTCAGCGATAGTTCTTTCGGCCCTACCGTTCGCCCTGTTCGGATTCCTTTACCTGTCCAATCCCGACTACCTAACACCCCTGATTTCTCAGCTCACCGGTTGGATTGCTCTGGGGGTTGGTGGTGTGCTTATTGCCGCCGGGATCTTCTGGATGGCCAAAATCGTGGACATCGAAGTATGATTTTTACCACTGAAACTGCTGCCATTTTGGTCTTCGTCGCGGTTGCGGCCGGCATCATGTGGGTGGGGATCGGGGTGGCCAAAGCCCGCTTGACCGCCACAGATCGACTAGCTGTCTACGGCCGGGAGTCACTTCGATCCGAACAGCTGAAGAAGTCGGTCGCAGAACGAGCCATCGCCCCCGTTCTTTTGGGTGCCGGGAAGTTCGTTGCAAAGTTCACCCCGATCGGATACCTGCAATGGGTCCAAAAGAAGCTTATTCATGGCGGGTTACAGAGCCG
>CAJQPD010000333.1 GCA_905480085.1 uncultured Acidimicrobiia bacterium | reverse complement strand
TGCGCCGCCGATTGGCTAATGCCCTTCTCGCAACCCCGTAACACCACGGGAGGCAATCTGCTGCGGCTACCGAGGGGAGCTTCTGCCAGAGGACCAGCAGAACATCGTCGAGCACCTCATCTGCGTCGTCGATGGACGCTCGCCGCCGCAAGTAGCGCTGAAGCGGTTCGTAGACGATCGCATAGATCTCTTCAAAACGTTGCCGTCGATCTGGATCGAATTGCCCGCCGCCTGCCCGGCCTGGGCCTTGATCAGATTGGTGGTGAACGGAACGCATGATCCTCCCGGGCGCCGCAAGGCGATGGTCAAGGATCGGACGTCATGGATGGTTGAGCGGTTCCCGCTAAATGATGGCCGATTCAAGAAACGGTTCATTGCGAGTAACCCGGTCGTAGCCCAGGGGAGTGAGATCGAGCGTGCGATAGGCGCCGTAGACGATCAGTTCGCTGACCCCCCGTCCGACGGCCGGGGATTGCTGCAGGCCATGGCCAGAGAACCCATTGGCGAAAACGAAGTTGGGCACGGCGGCGGCGGTTCCAATAATCATGTTCTGATCGAGCACGTTGAAGGCGTACTGACCACCCCAGGAAGCTACAACCGCGATACGTTCAAACTGGGGAACGTACGAGGCCAGGACCGGCCATATCAACTCTTCGAACTCAGCATGCCGGGTCTCCAGGTCGTCGTACCCGACCGCCCGGTCATCAAACGGAACCCCGCCCGTCACGTAGTGCTGGCGCTCACGGCGAAAATGTACTCCTTCCGGCGTGACGGTAAGCGGGACGTTCTGTTCGATCGGGGCACGACAGTCAAATACAAACGTCGTTCGCGAGCGGGGCTCGACCGGCAGCTCCAGGCCCGCCATCGCCGCGACAAGCTTGGCGCGAGGGCCGGCTGCGTTGACCACATGGCCACAGGCCACGGTTCGCCCCGATTCAAGCCGGACGCCGGTGATCCGACCTTCGCTCTGTACAAGATCCACGACCCGATCGGACAGATAGGTCACCCCGTTGTGGCGGGCGCGTTGACGAAACCCCAGCAACAGAGCCCATCCGTCGATCGACCCCTCTCGTTCACTACCAAAACGCGCCCCGACCAACCGATCCGTATTCATGTATGGGAACCGGTCCTCAACCTCAGTTGGATTGAGCATCCGCACGTCTGCCCCATTGGCCAGTTGGATTCGGTGCTCAGCGTCGAGGACCTCCAGCGCCGTCTGGTTCGTCGCAAGAAACAGATAGCCCGTGCCCCGAAAATTCAGGTCTGGCACGTCACGATCGACGATCACCCGATCGTGGAACTCAGCCAAGAACTCGAGCCCGAACTGGCTGATCTTTATGTTGAGCGGGTTGGAAAATTGCTCCCGAAAACTGTTGCCTGAGCGGGTACTTTGAGCATTGACGTAGGTCGAATCGGGCTCCACAACGAGGACCGACCCATCAAAATCAGGGTTCTCGCTCAGGAAGTAGGCGATCGAACTGCCCATGAGCGCCCCACCGACAATGACGACATCGTAGGCACCGCTCTCGTTGGTCATCGCCCACCCCCGATCCTCGGGGAATCAGAGATCTTCGACACGGGGAAATCCCGATGGGGGCATGATGTCGACGGTGGCAGAACGCTGCTGGGCGGTCATGCCACCGTCAATCTTGATAACGTCGCCGGTGATATAGGCGGCATCGTCGGACGCCAGAAATAGCGCGGCACCGGTCATGTCGTAGGCCTCGCCGATGCGCCCGAGCGGGACGTTCTCACCACGGTATATCCGTTCCTCCATGGATAACCCGGTCGTGTCGATCGACCCAGGCATCAGAGCGTTCACCCGTATGTTGTACGGGCCAAGATCGAGGGCCATGGCTCTGGTGAGAGCTTCGATTCCGCCCTTGGTAGCGTCGTAGGCCGTGAACGAGCGATGCGACTGGGTGGCGCCACCGGAACTCATATTGATGATCACCCCGCCGCCGGCTTTGGCCATGATCCGGGCCGCCCGATGAGAGCACAGAAAGTGCCCCGTCAGGTTGACGTCGATGATTCGGCGCCACCAGGCTTCATCAGCTTCGAAAAAGTGAAGCATCGGACCGATCAGACCAGCGTTATTCACGAGAACGTCGATGCGTCCATATCTTTCGACGATCGCATCGAACATGTCGGCGACTTGACTGCTGTTTGACACATCGGCGGTGGCGGCCAAGGCCGACCCGCCTGACCCGTTGATCCGGTCGGCCGCAGCCTGCGCCGACACCGAATCGACATCATTCACGATGACCTTTGACCCGACGCTTGCGAATCGATCAGCGATAGCCCGACCAATCCCCGAGCCGGCACCGGTGACCACGACGACTTTGTCTGCCAACGATTCATACATGAGCGGCCACTTTCGTGTTTTGGGGTTGAGCAGGATTCTCGCACGAATTGAACACGGCACGGTCGCCCATGGGCACTGGATTTGGAACCGATCTCTGGCAGAAAACGTCCAAAAGCCATGGGAAACGCTCGTTTGATCCTTCTGACCTTGGTTCTGGCTGCGTGTTCGACTCAGGCGACAGGGCGATCAACCGGCACCGGAACTGTCTCGGGCAGTGTCCTGGCCGGTCCTACCTGTCCTGTCGAACGGCCCGGAGATCCCGCCTGTCTTCCAGTCGCGGTACAAGGCATGGTGGATTTCATCCAAAATGACGAAATCGTCGCCTCGCAAGAAATCGATACCGCCGGCCACTACGCAGCGGACCTGGCCCCTGGCTCCTACACCATCCGGGTCAACGTTGGGGAAACCCCGTTTCCCAGCTGTCCCTCGTTGGAGGTCATCGTTGAGCAGGGCGCCGATTCAACGCTCAACATCGATTGTGACACAGGCATTCGGTGAGATTGAAGATCGTAGCCGCCGGCAGCTTCAGAAGCCTGGTGGTCGATTCTCGAATCAAAGCGCCAATCGGTCGACGATCATCTGGACACACGCATCAAGTTGACGGGTCGTGTCGATTCGAATTTCAGGGTTCTTCGGCGGTTCGTACGGAGCCGAGATCCCACTAAATTCCTGGATCTCGCCAGCCCGGGCCTTCGCATACAGCCCTTTGACGTCGCGCCGTTCACAAACCTCAAGCGGTGTATCGACGAACACTTCGACGAAGCGACCGTCCGGGTGCAGAGCGCGCACGCGATCCCGATCGGCTGCGTATGGTGAAATAAACGCGGTCAAGACGACCATCCCGGCATCCTGGAATAGGCGACAGACCTCGCCAATCCGACGAATATTCTCGGTCCGATCCTCCGGCCCAAACCCGAGATCGCGGTTGAGTCCAAAACGAATGTTGTCGCCGTCGAGCACATAGGCCGCTACACCACGTTCAAGCAGGGCCCGTTCGACCGCAAAGGCAAGGGTCGATTTCCCGGAGCCGGACAGCCCCGTAAACCAGACGGTGAATCCCTCATGGCCGAGGTTGGCGGCCCGCTGCGCGGCGGTCACCTGGCTTTCACTGGGCACAATGTTCTGGGAAACCGGGCCATCAACCACGGAGGAAACCCCGGTCGCCCAGTACTCGAAGGATTTCGTTCACACACTCAGGTACATCCTGCACGGAAGTGTCAAGCCGAAGATCCATGTCGGTTGGTCGCTCGTAAGGTGCCGAAACGCCCGGAAATTGGACGATCTCACCCCGATCGGCTGCGTCATAGAGTCCATTCGGGTCCCTTCGCCGACATACTTCAATCGGGGTATCCAGGAACACTTCGATATACCGATCACTTCCGATCAGCTCCCTGGCCCTGTTTCGAACTTCGGCGTTGGGAGCCACCAGCGCCGCCACCGCAACGAGCCCCTGATTGTTGACCAAGCGAGCAACCTCAGAGACCCGGCGCAAGTTCTCCGACCGGTCCTCGGCGCTAAACCCCAGGTCACGACTGATCCCCATGCGGATATTCTCACCGTCGAGCCGGATCGACACCTTTCCACGATCGAACAATTCACGCTCAAGGGCGGTGGCGATGGTCGACTTACCGGCCGCCGTCAAGCCAGTCAACAATACGGTGCAAGGTTGCTGTCCGTATCGGATCGCCCGTTCAGTATCCTCGATTCCCGACACGTGTCGGACCAGGCCGGTTTCGGGGGCCCGATCCCAGGCCGACGCGGCCCCGACGATCATGCCAGCCCCCACCGTGGCATTGGTGAGGCGGTCGACGAGGATGAACGATCCCGTATGACGGTTTTCGCCATACGGGTCGAACAGTAACTCGCGGTCCGATCGCACCGTGCATTGGGCTATGTCGTTGAGCCCCAAAGCTGAAGCCGGCTGATGTTCAAGCGTGTTGATGTCTACCCGGTGGCGGATCGCGGTGATCGTGGCGTTACTGAAACCGTTGGTGGAGTGCAGAAGATACTGTTGGCCGGGCTCCATCACGCCATCGGCCATCCACACGATCATCGCATCGACATCGTGGGCCCTATGGGGCTCATCGCCGGCTTTGACGAGAAGATCGCCGCGACTGACGTCGATCTCGTCGGCAAGCGTGACAGTAACGGCTCTGCCTGGTCCGGCCACGTCTAGATCACCATCAAACGTGACAATCCGATCGATGCTCGATCGAACGCCCGAAGGAAGCGATACGACTTCATCACCGGGGCGTATGATTCCCGAAGCAATGGTGCCTGCAAAGCCGCGGAACCCGAGATCGGGGCGGACGACGAGTTGAATGGGCATCCGGAAGTGCTCGAAGTCGGTCCCGGTTGCTACATCAACGGTCTCGAGATACTCCATGAGCGGAGGACCGTTGAACCATTCCATCTCGGTGCCCGCATCAACCACATTGTCGCCGAGCAACGCCGACATCGGAAGAAAGTACGGATTCCCCAGATGGAGTCCCTTCGAGAACTCCCGGTATTCGTGACAGATCTCGTCGAACCGATTCTCCGACCAGTCGACCAGGTCCATCTTGTTGATGGCCACAACCACATTACGAATCCCCAGCAGGCTGGCGATGTAGCTGTGTCGCTTCGTTTGTGGCAGGACTCCGCGACGAGCATCGATCAAGATGATCGCCAGCTCACAGGTTGAGGCTCCGGTAACCATGTTGCGGGTGTATTGCTCGTGGCCGGGGGTGTCGGCGATGATGAACTTGCGACGAGCCGTCGAGAAATATCGATAGGCGACGTCGATCGTGATGCCCTGCTCACGCTCGGCTTTAAGTCCGTCCATGAGAAGCGCCAGGTCCACTTGGTCACCGGCCGAACCCATCGTGGTCGAGTCGACATGAAGCGTCGCCAACTGGTCCTCGTAGATCATCTTCGAGTCGTGTAACAGGCGCCCGATGAGCGTCGACTTTCCATCGTCGACACTGCCACAAGTGAGGAACCTGAGAAGGTCTTTTCGTTCGTGTTCGGCGAGATACGCCCCGATGTCGGTAGCAATGAGGCCCGATTGGTGGCTCATTAGAAGTAGCCCTCCCGCTTCTTCTCCTCCATCGAACCTGACTGGTCGTAGTCGATGACTCGACCCTCCCGCTCGGACCGGGTGGCAAGAAGCATCTCCTGGATGATTTCGGGGAGGGTGCTGGCCCTAGATTCGACTGCGCCAGAGAGGGGATAACACCCCAGGGTTCGAAAGCGCACCGACCGCATGTGCGGGCTTTCCCCCTCATCAAATCGGAACCGGTCGTCATCCACCATTATGAGAACTCCATC
>CAJQPD010000332.1 GCA_905480085.1 uncultured Acidimicrobiia bacterium | reverse complement strand
CGTACCAGACGTCGCCTCTTCGGAGCCAGGCGGCCTCCACAAAAGCTACCGGCCTTTCGATGGTCGTTGTGGCTGCCAGCCCATCCCCGGCCCCGCCCTCCCCATGGCAGGCGGCACAGTTCTTGGCGAATAGCTCTTTTGTCGCAAGGCTGGGCGCAGCCTCTGACCAGAGGTAGGCAACCACATCGGTCAAGACACCTTCTGAAGCGCTGGGATTGTTGGCCTGCAGGAGGATGAGACCCTCAGACGGTGAGCGACTGAGTCGCCAGCCAGGATCGCGTAGCTCCGGAGGTACCTCGACGGAATAGAGACTCTGTTCTCCACGGGATCGATCGGGGAGCGCGCCTTTGGTGAGTAGAGGCTTGGCATCGATGTCGATGGACGCCGCGCTCAGCGCATCAATGATCGGATCGGACGTCGTATCAACTTGATCGGGGTCCACGGGGTCGACGACCTCAAGAACGCCCCGCATTCTCCAATGGTCGAGGCTGCACCAGGTGTTGCAGTAGTAGGTGTATGTGCCTGGCGAGTCCAGAGTAAGTGTCACTTCTCCCACGTGACCAGGGTCGATCTGGCCGAGATCGACCCCGAGGCCCGGTCCGATAGCGATACCATGGGTAACGTCGTCGGATGCGAACCGCAACGTGATCGTTTCGCCGACTTCTGCGCGGACCACGTTGGGCGAGAACCCACCATTTTCGGGTACGCGAGCCGCAATATCGACCGTGCGATGATCGGCATGTGTTGGACGATAACCGTACTGGTATCCGACGATGAGGGAGGGGATGCCCACGAGGATAAGGGCCAATCCGACCAGGGCTGCACGATTGCCCCTGGGTGCCGTCATCCGAGATACATCCACAGCAGGATCAGGGTGGCAGCCAGAAGAAACGCGGCGATCGGGGTGGTGGTTTGCACTGTGGTGGCGCCGGAAGGATCGCGTCGAAGGCCGACCTTCAAGCTGGTGCGGAGGCTGAAGAATAGGCCGCTGACAAGGATCGCCGCCTGGATGAAAGGCATCGCACCGGATAGGTAGGGCGTCCAGGCGACATCGCGTGTCCCAAACAGGTTCCATCCCCACCCGAGGGGATCGGAGATGGCGGCCAGGGCGTAGCTGCCGTTGGTCAGGGCGAAACCGACGCTGAACGCGATCCAGGCGGCCAGACCGAGTGGTATCAATGCGTGGGAATACTCGTTGAATGCCCGACGAACGGTCAAGTTGCTTGAGGATCTCCGGTGGCCACGGGCAACCGCCAACCAGTAGAGGCCGGGCACCACTACCACCGTGGCGGTGAGGAATCCGACCGCGTAGATGAGCCAACCACCGAACGAGTCGATGGCCGCCCACTCCTTGATGGTTGCCCATGGGCCAAACAACACGGCCGGGTAGATGATCGAGCAGGCCAGCATGATGAGCGCTTTGAACGCTTCGTCGATTCGCTTGCCCGGCACCGGTTGGGCCAGGTCAGCCCCCGGTCGGCGCAGGTTGATCACGACGTTGTCCATCGTGCATGTCTTGAGGCATTCGGTGCACAGCCCACAGTCGAGGTTACGACCGAGCTTTCCCGGATAGACCATCCACGGGCACCCGTATCCGTTCTCGTTTCCGGTGATGCAGTCCTTCGACCGGTGTTCGACGCATACCTGCGCATCCCGGACCCGCAATTCGATCGGGGCGACCATGGAATAGAGCCCGATGAACCCGCCAACCGGGCACACGTACTTGCAGAACGTCCGTTTCTCGAAGAGCAAACTCATGCCGACGGCCACGCCGGTCAGTCCGACGATCACCGCGGCGGACACCGACGGCCTGGTGAGGATGACCGTCGAGAACAATGCCATGATCAAGAAGCCGGCGTTCTGCACCCACATGTTGCGAAAGCGCCGGGGCCAGCGCAAGCCCATACCGCGTAACTTGACCACCCCACCGATGATGCCCCGGCGTTGCATCCATTCGCCCGGGGCTGGAATGGGACATACGGTGCACCAGGCCCGGCCGAGGCCAGGGACCAGGAGCACCATCAAGACCGCCCACCACACGATCCAAACAAAAACAATGCCGAAGTTCCGATTACCGGCCGAAGTTCCCAGCAGGCCGGCAGTGACCGCCAATGTATACGGAACCAGCAGTAGCAACATGGATACCGGCTGGAAGGCCCGGGAAAGCAACATCCGCCGGAGTCTCGGCATCCGCTTCAGAATGTCGAGACGCCACTCGTCAGTTGGCGGGCGCGGTGTGATAGTCCTCACACTGACCGCCGTTGGCGGGCGCCGGCCAACATTGCACCGACCGCGATTATGGCGAGGCCGCTTGCCCGCCAGACGAGCTCATTGGGACCGACGACCAATTCTCCGATCATGAACGGGTGCAGCGGACCGCAGGTAACGGAGCACCTGTAGTGAAACTTGCCGGTCCGGTCGGCCACGAATGTGAACTCCTGCGATATACCCGGTTCAACTCTGTGTTCGATTTCGTAGCCGTCGAGGAAGAAGCCATGGACTACGTCCGAAGATGCGAGAGTCACGTGCACCGTGTCACCTTGATTGATGGCCAGGCGGGACGGCGAGTACTCAAACTGGGAGGCATCGATCGTGATGTGGTGGGTGCGGGGAGTGTGAGATGTCGGGACCGGGACCAACAGAACGGCCAGAACCAGGAGCAGGAGACCAACTCGCCCGGCGTGGATCGGACGTCTCGACGTTGGAGTTGGATCCTGCTGGCTCATGCAGACGGCAACGGAGTCGGAGTCGGCGGACCGAATTTTCCGTACCGTCCATCCACAAACTGGCGTATTTCGACCGGTGACTTGCCGTCGGCCGTCAGGCGGATCGTGTCTTGGGCGATATCCACGCAGATCCCACATCCGATCGCGTGGTCATCGAATGTGATCGTCCCGTTTTCGGCGACATCGGAGATGAAGCAATCAAGGTTGCTCTTGTGTCCCATCGAGCCACAGCCGCAATAGCACGGCTGGTGAGCGAGGTCTTCGGGATGATCGATAGCGAAGAGGTAGGCCTCCTGGACGGAGCTTGGAGCGGATTGTGCGAAATCCGGAAGCATCGACGTATCGGCCATGTCCGCATCGTGGCTGCTGCTGCAGGCGGACAGTCCGACCGACGACCCAAAGACCACGAGCAACACAACCAGCCAACTTCTGCGCCGGCTCTGCATGCCGGACTCTCTCAGCTTCGACATGCCGCCGGGTTTCTGTCGACTAGATCTCAATTTTGTCGTGCGAAGTTTCATGGCACCCAATTCGAGAGGATGGTGATTTCACGATCTGGTTGCGTAGGATCGTTGGTGAGGAGGTGGACACGGAAGTCGTGAACACCGTCCATTCCTGCGTGCATCATGAAAGCCACGCCAACGGTGGTGGATTCGCCGGGGTTCAGGACCATCGAACCGATGGTCGGAGTAGGCGGTCAACACCCGTCCTTGAGTTCGACGTACGGTGCTTCGGCAAACAAGAGGGTTGCATCGCCGGCATTGGTCACCTTGAAGGAGGCTTCCACCGTCTCGTTCAAAGGTACGTCTCCGAAGTCCATCTGGTCGGAGTCGAGTTGGAGAACTGGGGCGCCCGTCGTGTCGATTGGCGCACCGGACGTCGCCGGTTGGTCCCCGGACGTTGCGTTCATGACCAGAATCACGAGAATCGCGGTCGATACTCCAGCAACAAGCATGGACCTTGTGCCTGGTCTCCGGGTCCTCGATGTTTTCTTTTTGCTCATGTTGTTCCTCGGTTTGGCGGTGAGATGATCTGTCGCACTCAACGACCGATTATTAGTGATCTCGATCTCCAATTATCAGCTGGGATGCTGAGGAATGGGTCCGACACAAGTCACAATAAGGTGCCAAAAGTCCCATCAAAAAGCGTTGGCGATCAGCACTTCCAGATCCGAGCAACATCTGGGTCGGATCGGGCCTCGTGTTCTATCAAGACATGGGATTCAGCATCCAAAATCGTTCCCGCCTCTGGATCAAGGGGATCTGAGCCACATCGATTGGCGCGGGCGGCCATACTGCCCACATGCTCAGAACCAGAGGTCCGGTGACCACCTTGACTGCCGAAATATCCGGGAAGCTGGTCACCGTGACCATGTCGCCTGAGGCTTTCGAGATCCTGCCCGATCGGCAAGTTCCGCTGGTTGCCGAAGCCGAGATCCTTTTCAGTTGTCTCATACGCAAACGTCTGACGTTCCGCAATGCCTCACCAGATCTTCTGTCCTGGCCAATCTCCGACAACCTTCATGTCTCGGTGAGGCCGGTCCTGTACGAACTGTGCCGTCCGGAAGACGGCTCAACCGAACCAAACATGATCGACTTCCCAGTCGCCGATATCGGGGCGCTCGTTCCGAAATCGATACACATCGAACTGGTCCACGGTGAGCTGACCGGCACGTTTGAGCTCGGATAGACCTGCTGCAATAGCCATTGCTACATACGCGGTTGAACATCGTCCGCGTCGTGGGGGGCTATCTGAACAGACCCAACCGCAGTGAGGGGAAGCCACGGCCGCAGCCGGTCGGCCCATTACCGCCCCCGGCAGGCCGCTAAAGTCGTCGAATGCTCGACATCCGGTATGCCCAGAGCGACGACGTCCAGGTTGCTTACCACATCGTGGGTGACGGACCCATCGACATCGTGTACGTGCTCGGCGCCCTCTCCCACCTGGAAATCAACTGGGAGCTGCCGGCGTTTCGCCGGTTTTGTGAGCTCCTCGGCGAGTTCGCCAGAGTGATCGTGTTCGACAAGCGCGGCATGGGCATGTCGGATCGGGTCCCCGGAGCCACACCCCTGGATGTCCGAATGGACGACATCCGAGCAGTGATGGACGCCGCTGGAAGCGAGACTGCCGCCGTTATGGGCTCATCAGAGGGTGGCCCGCTCTCGATGCTGTTCGCGGCCGCTCACCCCGAACGAACCATCTCTCTGATTCTCGAAGGCGCCGAAGTCCGCGAACGTAAGGACGACGACTGGCCATGGGGCGAAGCCACCGCCGACGAAATCGAAGACATTCTCGCCACCTACCCGGAGCGGTGGGGGCGCCCTGGCCGGATAGTCGAGCTACTGGCCCCGAGCCAGGAAGCAACTCCATGGCTGGTCGAATGGGCCGCCCGGCTGCAACGAAATGCCGCCACGCCGACCGCCGCGGCCGCATTTTCACGCATGGCCTTCGACATCGACGTACGCGACATCGTTTCCACAATCAACGTGCCGACTCTCATCCTGCACTCGGAAGGCGACCGGATCTGCCACGTCGAGAACGGGCGATTCCTGGCCAGGAGCATTCAGGGTGCCAAATACGTCGAACTGCCAGGCGCTGACCACCTGCAATGGTTCCAACCCGACCGGGCTATTGCCGAGATCAGAGAATTCCTAACAGGTGAGCGGGTTGCCACAGCCCCCGATCGAGTCCTGGCGACAGTGCTCTTCACCGATATCGTTGGATCGACCGACCGCGCTTCGTCGATGGGCGATGCCAGCTGGCGCCAGCTTCTCGACTCACACAACTCCGTGATCCGTAAGGAGCTCGAACGATTCCGTGGCGTCGAGGTCAATACGGCCGGCGATGGCTTCCTGTCTACGTTCGACGGACCAGCCAGGGCAATCCAGTGCGCCAAAGAGATGGGCCGACAACTCCATCAACATGGGATCGAGATCCGGGCGGGAATTCATACTGGTGAGGTCG
>CAJQPD010000331.1 GCA_905480085.1 uncultured Acidimicrobiia bacterium | reverse complement strand
ACCTGGAACGGCACGGCCACCACCGTCAGCTGTCGCCCGAATCCGGCGACCGCCAGACCCGAATACAGCCAGCGGAACTCTTTCGAGGCGCGTAGTGGCTCGGTGTCAACTACGAGTTTGGAGAACCGGGCCATGGGGTTTTTGAGGCCTACTTTTGGGGACCCTGGGAAGCTAGCACTCAAAAGGGTGGAGATTGAGACGTGATCCGTCCAGCATTCGCGTAGCTGGACCCCAGGACTCGGGGAATCAGGGTCCTTAGGGTACAAAGCCTCGGTCTGACGCCGGTGCGTCGGTGATACCTTCGTGGAGGCACGCGCAGTCACTGCCGATCAGCCGGAATGGGCCCGGCACTGTGCCGATGGGGGCGATCACGAGGCCAACCATTCCGGCTCCGTTGGTGGGGCCGCTCGGGTCTCCGTAGCGACAGAAAGGGAGGACAATGCGTCGCACAACGTTATTCATTGGACTGCTACTTGCCATAGCCATGGTGGCTGTGGCCGCAGTGCCATCGGGAGCTACCAAGGCCATGAAGGACACGTACGTCATCGCTGAATGCGACGGTACGGAGGTCGCCCCACCGGAGCGAATTTGGCTTACGGGCAAAGACGGAGTTCACATACGTGGTATTTCGAACCTGTACACAGAATATGCACTTTCAGCTGGGGCCTGGGTGGAGACAGGGACGAACCAGACGTACGCGAACGGAAATTTCAAATTTCCGGACTTCGAAGGCCCCGCTTTTGGGCTCTTCTCCTTCAGAGGAACCATTGGTGACTTCGACGGTACCTGGAGTTGGGCTAACACCACCTATGGCCGGGCTGCTGGGAAGTCCACCGATGGGAAGCTGGTGAAGGTCAAGTTGGGCATCGACCCGGCTGGATACCCGGCGCTTCCAGGTGAATGCCTAGTCACAGAGTTTGTAGTAACCGACCCACACGGCTGAAGGAGCAACGGGCAGGCGGACTAGAAACCGCCGAACACCAGGTCGAGTGTGCATCCAGTCGGCTATACGCAACTCGTATGCACACTCGACCAATCAACAGCCGGTGGTTTTGATTAGGGACGGGGGCCGAAGTCGGGGCGCTCGGTTCGCGTTCGTTTGAGTTCCCAAAAACCCGGAACCGTCATCACCGAGACCAGGCCATCCCAGAGCTGAAGCGACAGGTCGCCTTCCGGCACGCGAGTGATCACCGGTCCAAAAATCCCGACCCGGTCGCCGACCGCATCGTCGAACGCAATGATCGGCGTGCCAATGTTGGTGCCCGCCAGTTCCAGGCCGACATCCATCCGGCTACGGATCTGGCCGTCCCACGAATCGTCGTCGTATGCCGATGCGTGAGTCACATCGAGGCCCGTTGACTCAAGTGCATCGTGAACGGATAACTCCATCAAGGACTTGTCGTGATGAATTCTCCGACCCAGTTCCCAGTAGAGCTTGAACACGCCGTCATTTCCATCCGAGGTCCGGACCGACTCAAGGACTCTCAGGAACCGATGCGTTCGCCAGTACCGTTCGTAGGAGTCACTATCGGGATCCGGTTCGTTCTTGAAGAATAGGCTGATCGGTTCCCACGTGACGTTGAGGTCGCGTTCAGGCTGTACTCGCTCGACGACCCACCGGGCCGTCACCCAACACCACGGTCATATGGGGTCGATCCAGATGCTGATATCCACGTGGTGCCTTTGATAGCGTGAGAAGACTCTAACTGCGGCCGCAGAAGGCACGATCGGTCCCGTGTTTTGGCATCGGCAACCGGGCTATCGTCACAAGTGCCAACCAGGAGGAACTGATGGCTAACAAAGACAAAGGCAAAAGCAGTCCAAAGAAGGCCGCTGCGAAGGGCCTGAAGGAAAAACGCCTTGATAAGAAGGCCAAAAAGAGCGGTGGCGTAAAGAAGCCGCTCGACCGCTCAACCGGAAGCTAGAACCCGACGGGATCGGGGTATGCCCGATTGTGGGTCAGTGCGGCCCAACAGACACGATTCGATGACATCCAAAAAGCTCCGGCGGAGGGGCTAACCACAGGTGGCCAATTCGGCTGGCCGATGTATCGGGGATCTGGCGTATAACCGCATCGGTGGGTTTCTCCGTTCGTGGGGCTTCTCGAGAGGGTCAATCACTATCGACCTCGATCATGAGTTTGTCGATCGAATCGACCATGGCGTCAACCCCTGGTTGTCGCGCCTTTTGAGGCTCGCCGGCGATCAGCACAAAGCCAGCAGTTGGAGCCGAGAGCGCCGCTTCCCGGTCGACGTTCGAATCCCCCACGTATAGCGTTCGTTCAATCGATACACCGAGGGCGGAGGCACCGAGGCGGAGCGGCTCGGGGGAGGGTTTCGGCGCAACGCCATCGTCTCCGGCCACGATCACGCCGACCAGATCTCTGATTCCGAGCCGGTCGAGGGCGTCAAGGGTGGCTCCTCGATCGTCGGAGGTAACCACACCGATCTTCAACCCGGCAGCCACCAGCCGTTGCAGGGTGCCGGCCACCGACCCGATCGGGGTCAGATGTTCGTTGGTGATACGGGCTGCCAACTCCCGAGCGCGGGTGATCCGATCTGCGACGTCGTCGGTCCCGTGGTGTTCGAGGATCGCACTCGTCGCCGCCTGCAGTTGCCCCATGGTGCCGGCCGCTAGAAGTCCATCGGCAACAACCTCGCCGTTGTCGACCCCGATCACTCTTGCAAGTTCCTCGGCAAGTTCTGCGTCTCCGCCCGAGGCCACTTCGATCCATGCCTGCCCGGCCGGGGACCACGAAGCGAGTAGGTCGATCAAGGTGCCGTCTTTGTCGAAGATGACGGCGTCGACGTCAAACCGGGCGTCACCAGCTCTAATGATCATGGAACGAGTTCAGCCGTCAAGCGGATGTCAGCTCAATACCCAGCAGGCGTGAGGCGGGAACGTCACCTCGACGGTGTCCCCGACCGACGGCATATCCAGAAGCCGTTCGTTGAAGATGTCTACGGTCAGCGGGATTTTTCCTGCATCAACGACTACCCGGACGATCGAGCCAAGGAACGATACGGTCTCGATCGTCCCGGGAATGCGATTGGCGTGCGAACCGTTCAGTTCGAGTTCTTCCGGTCTTAACATGATGTCAACCAGGGACCCTTGCGGTCTCTCGATCTTCGCCCCGGTGGTGATGACGGTTTCGTCGATACCGACCGTCCCCAGGCCCGCATCGATTACTGCGGCACTGACCCGGTTGAGACGCCCGACGAAGGAAGCGACGAATTCGGTGGACGGATAGTTGTAAATCTCAAACGGTTTACCGACCTGTTCCATCTCGCCCTTGCTCATGACGACCACC
>CAJQPD010000330.1 GCA_905480085.1 uncultured Acidimicrobiia bacterium | reverse complement strand
CCGATGAAGATGAACAATCCGAGCACCACCGCCGCCACCGGCATGAGCTTTCGGATATCTGCCTCCCGCTTGAAGACCTTCTCGTACAAGGCCACCGCAAAGTGCCCTCCGTCGAGCGGAAAGAGGGGAAGAGCGTTCATTACGGCCAGCACCACGTTGATATATCCAAGGAACAGAACAATCGTGCTCCACCCGATCGTGTCCCCGGCTTGCGCACCAATCTGCCCGATCCCGACGATCGACACCGGACGCGACTCTTGAGCCAGCTCTCCTCCAACAAACACTTTGGCAAGACCGTCGAGGTTGCTGACCATGTCCCACAAGAAGCCGTAGCTCAGACCGACCAGCCCAACGGTTTGCCGGCCGGCCAAACCGACCGCTTCGATCGCACCGACCTGCGGAACCCTCTCCGACGGTGAAACGCCCAGGAAACCACGGGGGTCGCCCGCAACCGGCTCGCGGGTGGCCAACGAGGCAGTCAGGGTTAGTTCTTCACCGGCCCGATCGATCAGAATATCGACAGTTTCCCCCGGACGATCCGAGATCGCCGCAACCACGGAGTCCCAATCGGGGGTTTCGATGCCGGCGACAGCAAGTATGGTGTCGCCAACCTCGATGCCGGCAGCCAAAGCCGGACTGGCGGTTTCGTCCTGGATGGCCGAAACCGCTGAAACGGTTGGCACCAGTTCGGCCTCCACCAGGTTGCCGTACGCCAATAATGCACCAAAAAAGATCAGATATCCCAGCGCCATGTTGACCGTGACTCCGGCCAGCACCACGAACGCCTTCTCCCAGAACTTCTTTTCCCGGTAGGTTTGGCCGACATCTTCTGCCGCAACCTCCTCGAGCGGGTTCATACCAATAATCCGGACATACCCGCCGGCGGGAATGGCTTTGATTCCGTATTCAGTTTCGCCTCGGACGAACGAAACCAGGCGTGGCCCGAACCCGAAAAAGAACTCGGTGACCTTCATCTTGGTCAGTTTGGCGGCAATGAAGTGACCCGCTTCGTGAGCCATCACGAAGAAGAACAAACCGCCAACCATCAATATGACACCACCCACTAGCCAGATCTCCAATCTGAGCTTGATGTCAGGTTAACACGCCCCAGAAATCAACTGGTCAGCGACCGACCGGGCCTCGGCGTCGACTGCCAGAACATCAGCAACCGAATCAAGGTCGACGGTTGGCATTCTTGAAACGGTTCGCTCGATTACGTCGACGATACCGAGAAAGCTGAGCCTTCCCTCCAGGAACGCTTGCACCGCTACCTCGTCGGCGGCGTTGAAGACCGCCGGCGATGACCCCCCCATGTTCCCAACTTCATACGCCAGATCAAGGGCCCGAAACGTCGCCCGATCCGGTTCCAGGAACGTCAAGGTCTTGCCGCCCAGTTCGAACGGGGCCAGGCCGCCGGGTGACCGGTGAGGAAATGTGACTGCGTATTGAATCGGTACGCGCATGTCGGGCTCACCCAGGTGGGCTTTGGAAGATCCGTCTACAAATTCCACCAACGAATGGACGATGCTCTGGGGATGTACCACGACATCGATTTGTTCAAAGGGCAGATCGAACAGAAAGTGTGCTTCGATTACCTCAAGGCCTTTGTTGACGAGCGTCGCCGAGTCGATGCTGATCCTCTTGCCCATCTCCCAGGTGGGATGGGCCAATGCTTCGGACGGAGTTACGTTCTCAAGATCGCGGCGCGATCGGCCCAGAAACGGGCCGCCGGATGCAGTGAGAACGATCCTGGCCACATCCGAGGCCCGTTCACCCTTCAGACATTGGTAGATGGCCGAGTGTTCGCTGTCCACAGGGATGATCTCGGCGCCGGTTCGCGCCCGGGCAGCCAGGAGAACCGGTCCACCGGCGACGAGACTCTCCTTGTTGGCGAGTCCGAGACGGTTACCGGCCTCGATGGCGGCAACCGATGCGGCCAGACCGACTGAGCCAACAATCCCGTTGATGACAACCGCTCCAGGCGTGGCGGCTACTTCCTGGACGGATTCGGGCCCAAACGACACCCGTTTGCCAAAAGCATCGGTAAATCTGACCCGCTCATCATCGGTGGCGGCCGCGACCACCAATTGGGCGTCTGGCCACGTCAGACCGAGATTGAAAAGCTCCTCGGACCCGCCTCTGGCCGCCATGGCGACCACCGGAATGTCGAGTCGACGAGCCACCTCGAATGTCTGAGCGCCGATTGAACCTGTGGCACCAAGAACAACCAGCTCGGCCGGCATAGCCTAGAGGTAGCCGAGGGCTTGAAATACGTAATAGCCGATCGGCACGGCGAACAGCAAGGCATCGATACGGTCGAGCAGGCCGCCGTGTCCGGGGATGATGGATCCCATGTCTTTGATACCCAACGAGCGCTTGATCATGGATTCGGCGATGTCACCAAGCGGCGATGTGACAAAGATGGCCAGGCCAAGCCACAGACTGCCCGGCAGCTCGAAGAGCGAGAAGTAGTCGAGGAGCGAAATGACCATCGTCATCGCTGCCGCTCCCGCGGCGCCGCCAGCCAGACCCTCCCAGGTTTTGTTCGGAGACAAGACAGGAGCCATAGGGGTCTTGCCGAATGTACGCCCGGCGAAGAACGAACCGGTATCAACCGCCGCTGAGATCAGAACCAGTCCGATGATGA
>CAJQPD010000329.1 GCA_905480085.1 uncultured Acidimicrobiia bacterium | reverse complement strand
TCTTTGATCTGCCACCCCCTATGGCTCAGGGGTTGTCCGGGCTGTCCGGCCGGAAACCGTTTGCCTTGGTCACCATACCGGTTGCCCCCGCCGGCAATAACCGGATCGCCATCCGCCAGACCCTCGTTGGAGTCGAAGACGGATGGTTGCACGGGGATATCGATGTCCGGCTGGATGGCTATGTCGCGCGTTATCTGGACGAGGCATGGAAACACAACAGTCTGACGGCCGTGGATCCGGATCGGGCCGCTGACGACCCGGTGAGGTCCATGCTCCCTCAGTTCTGCATCGACGGGATCGAGCGACGCCAGGAGACTGGGGACAGCGACGTTCTCCTCTTGGCGGCGAAGGGGAGGCACGCGCGATTGGTGGTGCTGGACGGAAAAAAGATTGCCTCGTTCAGCTTCACCGCGCCGGGGTTGGTGATAGATGAGAATGGTAAACGTCATTTCCGTGAGCACTTCCTGTTTCCGTACCGGATGACGGTGTCATACGAGTTGGTGGTCGCGGAGGATCTGCAGGATCAGGTGCGAGGGGTTTCCTTCGTGGAAGACTTGGATCTTCCAATCTGTCAGATCCTCGAGGAGCGGGGGGAGCCCGGTGATGAGGTCTTCCTTCGCCGTGAGATCCAACTTCTCCAACGTAAAATCGCCGGCGACGACCTGGCTCAGCTACCGGAGTTGTTCAACAGGCTGGGTGCGGCCACGCGCGTCGTTGTGGCCCTTGGTGGCCATGGGACGAATTGACCCGTTCATGAGTATCAATGGTGGGACGAATATTGCGGGCCTCATCACTCCGGCCCAGGACCCATCAGGATGACACGAGATGTACGAAGCCAAAGCCTATTCCGCCGCCAGTGTCACGTCGCCGCTGGCGTCGGACACGATCAACCGCCGCGCGGCCATCGATACCGACGTCCAGATCGAGATCCTTTTCTGCGGGATCTGCCACTCCGACCTTCACACCGTCCACGGCGAAAGGGACGGCATCATGCCCACGACCTTTCCCTGCGTGCCGGGCCACGAGATCGTCGGCATGGTCACCTCGGTGGTGTCACTTCGGCGGATTCTCCGAGAGCATCGTCGTCGACGAGAGTTTCGTCCTGAAGGTGCCCGGAAATCTCGACCTGGCCGGGGTCGCGCCCCTGCTGTGCGCCGGGATCACCACCTATTCGCCGATGCGGCACTGGGGGGTCAAAGAAGGCATGAAGGTCGGTGTGGTCGGACTCGGGGGACTGGGCCACATGGGCGTGAAGTTTGCCCGGGCCTTCGGCGCCCATGTCGTGGTGTTCACGCGGTCCGATTCCAAGGTTGAAGACGCCATCAGGCTGGGAGCCTACGAGGTTGCCAACTCGCGCAACGCCGACGAGATGGCGAAACACGCCGGGTCATTCAACTTCATCCTGGACAGGTTTCGGCCGACGTGGAGGTCATCAAGATCCAGCAGGTCAACGAGGCCTATGAGCGGATGCTGAAGTCCGATGTTAAGTACCGTTTCTCCATCGACATGGCATCATTGAAGGGCGAGTAGCCTGGTCAGTGAAAAGCGCCCGGTCCTGTGGATTCCAGGGGGCCGGTCGCTGTCATTTTGCAATTTACCCGAAAGGTGGTATGGTCGGCCCCTCGCTAAGACATAAGGACGGGACTTGATGTAATGACCACCCGCGCCCTCTCGCCACCCCATGAGTCCAGCAAGGCCAGCCCGGCCCTCGGCCCCGGTTCACGAATTTCTCAACTCCTGGTCGTCCTTTTTGCCCTCCTCTTCATGGCCATTCTTCTGCTGATTTTCAAACCCCTGGCCGGCGACGGCCAGTACTACCAGCCCTGGACCTCGGAACGATTGATGCAGACGGTGGCCCTTGAGGATCTCCGTCAAGCCCCCTGGGAATCCCTCAGCAATCTCCACGTGCAGCCTCCGGCCCTCGATGCGACCCGCGCCTTGATCGTTTCGTTCGTTCCGGAAAAGGACCTGGTGGCGGCCCACCACTACGTGGATTACGTCCTGCTGATGCTGGGGGTGGTGGCCTACGCGGCCATGGGGCTTCTGGTGTTCCGGTGGGCGGGGGAACTGGCGGGAAGAAAGGTGGCCATTCTGGCAACCGCGGCGGTCCTGTTGCATCCGGCGACCATCTTCTACGCGACGACGCTCGACACGACCTTCACCTCGTCGCTGTTGACCCTTGCCATGTTCTACACCCTGTGGCGCGCAAGGAATGGTGGCGTGAGGGTGGCGCTGGTGGCGGCCGCCATCTTCGTCGTGATGTACTTCACGAGATCCCTGTACCAGTGGCCGTTCCCGATCGTTTTTGCCCTGGCACTGGCGTGGCGTGGGGTGTCTCGCCGGGGGGTGATGGTGTTCCTGTTGATCACCGTGATGGCGACGGCCCCCTACATGATCAGGCAGAGCGATAAATACGGAATCCTGACCACCTCGACCTTTGCGGGCTTGAACCTGGTGACGTCGTCCCACCTCGATGACCCCGAAGCCTACTTCCACCTGCTGGACAACGAGCCTCCCGTCCTGAATCCACCGGGCGACCGGGTCTTGCCCCTGGTGGTGACGCGGACCCATACTTTCGACGGCCACCCCAACTACAACCACTGGCGTTATCTCGAGGAGGACCTCCGCATGCTCGGTGTCTGGCGACGCTATGTGTTCACCCTCCCGGTGAAGGAC
>CAJQPD010000328.1 GCA_905480085.1 uncultured Acidimicrobiia bacterium | reverse complement strand
CGACGGCTTCCTCAACGGCACGAACGTCACCAATGTTCTCGTCATCGCAATTCCCTTGGCGATCGCCGCCATGGCCCAAACGCATGCTCTACTCGTTGGCTACTTGGATCTCTCCGTGGGCGCAATGATCAGCCTGGGAGTTGTCATCGCCTCGTACCTCATCGTGCCCGACTCGTCACCGACGCAGATCGTCATTGGGGTGGGTGCGATCGTCCTCATCGGCGTCGTCGTCGGACTTGTCAACGCCGGACTGGTCCGGGGGGTAAGGATCCCTTCGATCATCGCCACACTGGCGACGCTGAGCATCCTCGACGGCATCTCGCTGACGTTGCGGGAGACACCGAGCGGTTCCATCAATCCAGGCTTCGTTTCGGGCCTCAAGGCGAGTGCGGGACCGGTTCCGATCGCCTTCATCGTGGTTGTGGCAGTAGCCATCCTGCTCGATTACTGGCTTCATGCAACGGGCTCGGGTCTCAAGGTGCGCGCCACTGGATTCGACGAACGATCGGCAAAGCGAAGCGGGATCCGGACCAACTGGACGAGGGTGCGGGCCTTGCTGCTTTCAGCAGTATTCGCGGCAATTGCCTCCTTCTTCGTGATGTCTCGATCCCCGATCGGAAACGCACAAATCGGTTCAAGCTTTGCGCTCAACAGCATCACCGCAGCAGTTCTCGGTGGCGCGTCTCTCGCAGGCGGTCGAGCCACATATGTCGGAGGGCTTATTGCCTCGGTGCTGCTGGCTCTGATCATCACCGTGCTTCCGTTCTTGGGTCTGACGCCGGACCACGGTTTGATGATTATCGGTGTACTGGTGCTGCTTGGAATCATTCTCTTTCAGGTGGGCGACATCAAGGAATTGGTCAAGAGGAACTTCAGGCGGGCGCGTAGGTTGGCTTTGGGAAGCAATCTGGTGGCTGAGACGGAACTACCGGAGTTGTACCCATCTGGAATCGATTTCAGCATCGTGTCCACGGGACGGAAGCTGATCAAGGGTGGGACGGTACTCTCCCTCGATCCGACCATTGGTGACTTGAGCAATGGAGATATCCTCATTGAAGGGGAAAAGATCGTCGAGGTCGGCAGAAACCTCGTCGCCGAGGACGCCGAGATCATCGATGCCTCCGGGATGATCGTCATGCCAGGGTTCGTGGACAGTCACCGTCACATTTGGGAAGGCGTTCTGCGCAACATCGGAACCGACGTGCCGCTTGAAGGCAGAGTTAGCTACATCTCGTTCATTCTGCGGACACTGGCTCCGGCCTATCGGCCTCAGGATGTCTACGCAGGCAACATGGTGTCGGCAGTCGGCGCCATCGATGCCGGAATCACGACCCTCCTCGACTGGTCCCACATCCAGAGTTCGCCTGCTCATACCGACGCAGCAGTTCAGGCACTTCAAGATTCCGGTCTGAGAGCTGTATTCGCCTACGGATTCCCATGGTGGGGCAAGTGGGAGGAACGTCAACCGAGCTGGTTTGTGCGCGCCGCCAACGAGTATTTCTCCTCACAGGATCAACTGCTCACGCTTGCCCTGGCCGCTCCAGGACCCGAATTCACCGATTTCGAGGTGGCCAGAGACCACTGGAAGCTAGCCAGGGAGTCAGGTGCGAGACTGACCGCTCATGTCGGCGTCGGTAGCTATGGACAGGACGCCAAGGTCCAGGAGATGGGAGAAGCCGGACTGCTTGGTCCCGACACTACCTACATTCATTGCACCACCCTCAACGACACCGAGATCCAGATGATCGTCGACAGCGGAGGGACCGTGTCACTGGCATCACCGGTGGAAATGATGATGGGCCACGGAATGCCCCCGATCCAGAAGTTCCTTGACCGTGGGCTGAAACCCAGTCTGAGCATTGATGTCGAGACCAACGTGCCGTCGGATATGTTCAACCAGATGCGTTCTGTCTTGGCTCTGCAGCGCACACTGGCCATCGCCCAAGATAGAGAACCTCTTCCGGCTCGTGAGATTCTCAGCTGGGCGACGATGGAAGGCGCCAAGGCCAATGGCTTGGAGTCAAAGGTCGGCAGTCTCAGTCCGGGGAAACAAGCAGACATCATCATGCTTCGGACCGACCGGATGAATGTGACTCCGCTCAACGATCCGGCGACCGCAGTCGTCCTGGGCATGGACACAGGAAACGTCGATACGGTTCTGGTTGCCGGGAGAGTCATGAAGCAAGGCGGACGACTGCTGCACGTCGACTGGAGCGCGGTCCGGCAAATGGCCCTCGAATCTCGCGACTACCTGGTCGACAAATCGGGATTCAAGCTTCCCAAGATCTAGCGCTGCGGCACCACTCAGGACAAAATGCTCCGAAAGTAAGAAGAACTTCTCGTACCGCGTCGAATCTGAGTAGGGGCGAGCCAAGTCTCCTCTGAGGCCACTGCCGGCGTTTACGACACGGCTGACTTCTCGGACTCCAGCCCTGGCAACCTGAGATGTGACTATGTATTGTCGCGCAAGAACATGCAGATGATCGACGCCGGGGGGGGTCTGGCCCGCATCAACCGATCCACTGTTCGCACAGGTCGGCACGTTCCCCTTCCCCAGCTCCGACCGCCGCCTCGTCTGGATCGACGTCCGACCCTAAGCCCGTTCTAACCGTTCAGGTACCGGCCCGGTCGGGAACCGGTGCGTCCTGGCGAATGAAGCGAGCCGCCTTGAGTAGCAATGTGTTGTTGGCGCCATCTGAGTGAAGGAACGCGGCGGCGTCTCGAACGAGCTTCTCGATCCCAGTGTCGCGCATGTAGCCATAGCCGCCGTGCAGTTCGAGGGCACTCGTCACCACTTCCCAGGCCACCTCTGACGCGAATACCTTGGGGAGTGCCCCCATCTTCGGGTCCCATCCCAGCTGGCGGTTGTCTGCCATCCATACGGCCCGATGTATGTACGCCTGAGCGGCGTCGATTTTCATTCGCATCCGGCTGAGGACCAGCGCAACCGAGTCCTTCTCGAGCAGATAGCTACCGCCCTGGTAGCGGGTCCGGGTCCACTCGAGTGCCTGCGTATAAGCCGCTTGAGCAACCCCGAGCACGCTGGCCGCCGCATAGGCATTCGAGGCGGGAAAGAACTGAACGAGTACATCGAACCCTCTCCCCACTTCCCCGAGAACATTCTCATCTGGAATGAAGCAATCATCAAAGAAGAGTTCCGAGTTGTTGGCAAGCCGCTCCCCCATCTTGTCGTGGACCCGACCGATCGTGAAGCCGGGAGCAGATCGCTCAACCAGAAAACAGGTACTACCCGCGGCCAGGCCTGTGCCCGGTTCGGTTTGGGCAAACAGCAAATAGAGACGGGCCCGGTTTCCGTTGGAGATGAAGTGTTTCTGGCCGTTGACAATCCACCCGCCATCGGTGCGCACCGCCTTGGTGCGAAAGTCGCCCGGAGCGTACGGGATGATGTAGTCCGAAGACCGATCCGGCTCGGTGATGCCGATCGCCAGCAAACCGCGCGGATCTGCGGCGTAATCCGGAATGAAGCGCTCCTGCTGGTCGGGCGTCGCCGCAGCCTGCAAAGTCTGGGCAATCTTGAGGGTCTGCGCCAGCACCACCGATACACCGAGATCGAACTTCCCAAGTTCTTCGATAATCATCGCCGTGGTAAGCGAGTCAATGCCCGCTCCGCCGTACTCCTTGGCGAGAGTGGCGGTTCGTATCCCGGCTGCGTCCGCCTTCTCGACGATATCCCACGAAA
>CAJQPD010000327.1 GCA_905480085.1 uncultured Acidimicrobiia bacterium | reverse complement strand
CTAGGAAAGGAAGTCGTCAAGAACGTCGGCATACAACTCGGGTTCGAGCAAAAACGAGTCGTGGCCCTTCTCCGACGAGACGATGACCCGGCGAGCCGCCACACCCGCCGCCCGCAGCGCGTCCAGCATGACTGCCTGTTCCTCGGGGTAATAGCAGACATCCGAATCGATCGTGAATAACAAGTACCGGTGGGGTCGCGACCGTTTAAGCAGCTCCGTCATGTTCGCGGCACCGGCTTCTTCGAGTAGGTCGAAGTGCTGCCATGCTGTCATCAGCCTGACATAGGTGTTGGCATCGAATCGTTGAAGAAACTTCTGACCCTGGTGCCACATGTACGACTCAAGCGGTGACCTCATCTGATAGCCGGCCGGGCCAATCCCGTCGGTCACTTCGCCCCGAGCTCGGAATTTCATCGCGTCGAGAGACACAAAGGTTTTGTGCCCGATCATTCTGGCGAGGGCCAGACCCTGGTCAGGTCGAGGGCCGTCGTAATAGTCGCCACCGTTGAAGTTCGGGTCGTTCAGGATGGCGTTGGTCTGCTCGAAGTTATAGATGAATTGCAGCGACGAGGTGTACAGGCCGGACGCGACGGGCACCACCCGTTCGACGCGATCTGGATACCGGGTAGCCAGGCTCACGCACATCATCCCACCAACCGATGGGCCAATCGCCGTGTGAAGCTTCCTGATCCCGAGGTGGTCGAGCAATATCATTTGCGTGTCGACGATGTCCGAAAAGGTCACTTCCGGAAACGAGCCACCAAACGGAACGCCCGTCTCAGGGTTGATCGAGGTCGGGCCCGTCGAGCCGTAACAGCCCCCGAGGTAGTTGACGCAGATCACAAAGAAACGATCTGTGTCAATGGTCCGACCAGGACCGATCCACCCGGGCCACCACCCCACCTGACACTCTTCGCTCCACAGGTCGACGCCGGGGACCGACGGGTTGATACCGGCCGGGTTCTGGCTACCGGTAAGGGCATGGAACAAAAGGATGACGTTCGAATTGTCAGAGTTCAGTTGCCCGTACGTTTGATACGCAAGTCGGATTTGTGACAGCGTCTCGCCGTTCTGCAACTTGTATGGCAACAGATCTGCCGGAAAGTCATAGAACTCGGTGACGCTGGGGAGCGTATCTGGATCAGTCATGAGAGATCAGAGCCTAGGCGGGAGGTCAACCTGACCTCCCGCCCGAAGGGATGGCCTCAGACGATGACAGACTGTCTGGCAGCCGCCAATGCCTGGGCAATGTCCTCCTTGATGTCATCGATGTGCTCAATACCGACCGAGACCCGGACGAGGTCCCTACGCACACCAGCCGCTGCCTGTTCGACATCTGAGAGCTGCTGATGGGTCGTGGACGCAGGATGGATCACGAGGGTCTTGGCATCGCCGACGTTCGCCAGATGACTTGCCAGCTTCACGTTGTCGATGAAGGACTTGGCGGCCTCATATCCACCGGTTACCCCAAAGCTCAGGACGGCGCCATATCCGTTGGTGAGATACCGCTTGGCGGTCCCATGCGAGCGATGCTTCGGCAGGCCTGGATAGTTGACCCACTCAACATCGCCGCGAGCATCTAGCCACTCCGCCAGCGCCAGGGCGTTGTCGGCGTGGCGCTGAACTCGCAACGACAACGTCTCGAGACCCTGAATCAACAAAAAGGAGTTGAACGGAGACTGGGCGGCTCCAAAGTCGCGAAGCCCC
This sequence comes from uncultured Acidimicrobiia bacterium, assembly GCA_905480085.1. Classification (GTDB taxonomy): domain Bacteria; phylum Actinomycetota; class Acidimicrobiia; order Spongiisociales; family JAENVV01; genus JAENVV01. The sequence goes on along the minus strand of CAJQPD010000327.1, from coordinate 3,605 downwards.
TCCACCCTGGCCCGAATGGCAAACGCAATGTTGCCAAACGGCCCGTCGGGGCCAAAAACGTCAGAGAATACGAGACCGTGGTAACCGGGTGATGGCTCGGTGAAGAGTGGAAACTTCTCGGTCCGCCAATCAAAGTTACCCGAATCGACCACCACTCCACCGATCGATGTCCCGTGACCGCCGATCCACTTCGTGGCCGATGCAACGACAATATCGGCCCCATGAGCGATGGGCTTGGCTATGAAGCCGGCGCATCCGAAGGTGTTGTCGACGATGAGCGGAATCCCGTTGCGATGGGCTACTTCGGCCAAGGCCTCGAAGTCGGGAACGACGTATTCAGGATTTGCGATGGACTCGACGTACAGCGCCTTCGTCTTGTCCGTGATGGCCGCTTCGAAGTCAGCCGGGTTGACACCCTCGACGAATTTCACATTGATTCCCAGTCGGGGCAGGGCCACCTTGAACTGGTTGTACGTGCCGCCGTACAGATAGCTAGATGACACAATCTCGTCTCCGGCCTGAGCGAGCGTCGTGATCGCCAGGAGCTGTGCTGCCTGGCCCGAAGAAGTTGCCACCGCGGCGACGCCTCCTTCGAGAGCGGCAATCCGCTTCTCAAAGACGTCCGTCGTGGGGTTCATGATCCGGGTGTAGATGTTGCCGAACTCCTGGAGCCCGAATAACCGGGCGGCGTGATCGGAATCGTCGAAGGTGTACGACGTCGTCTGATAGATAGGGACCGCCCTGGCATTGGTTCCCGGGGTGGGATCCTGGCCGGCGTGGACTTGGAGGGTTTCGAAACGGTATTCGCTCATGTTTGTTGAGTTCCTTGGTGAGTTGGGTGATGGATGATCGCCGATCGGATTCTCTCTCAGGTGGCGGCACTCATCACAAGGGACGGACCACCCGAGAGCATGGCATGCAACACCACATCACGGCAGAGAGCGTGGGATTGGCAGTCATCGTTGTGCGCCTCTTTCTCATCGATCAGGCATTGGCACCAGCCGTACTGGTTGCCGCGGTCTCAAAGGGCCTGTCCCTCCACCGCTCTTGATAAGTACGAAAGGAAGTATGCCTGCATCGCCCCGAGCCGTCAAGGCACAATTCGCATGATTGTCAAACGTGCCGGCTGGTGACTCACCAGGGCCGAACGACCCTATCTCGATCAGTCGCGGCTCCCTACGCTGCAGATGGTTACTGGAGGTTCGTCATGGTCGTGAAGGTGGTCAGGCCGATCGGTCGACTCCGCTTGTGGCTGACGTGGTGGCGCGTCGCTGGTTTGGCCGGATTTCTCTACTCCTTAGGATCAGCGGCGATCATCCTCTCGCCTTCTCGAGAGTTCTTCCGGACAACATTCCGAATCAGCCGGATCGCTACATACTTCAATGACCGTTCCCAAGAAGTGTTGCAAGCGGCCTATGTGGAGTCGATTTTGGCGGGGATCCTGTTGCTTGTCTTCGCCTCGGGGCTCCGCTCCTACCTCTCTCGAGCCGAAGGCGGCTATTCGATGTGGTCACATCTTGTGTTGGCGGCCGCCGGCGTCGCTGCCGCGGTAACACTGATGGTTCAGCCCTTCGCCCAGACACTGGCTCTCATCAATGCTGCCACCGTTGACGATTCGATACTGCACGCTGGGATTTGGTTCGCCGAAGTCGTGCGCACCACCGTCTCCATACCAATCGCCGCCATGGTGATCTCGGCGTCGCTCGTCGACGCAAAAACCAGAGTATTCGGAGGTACCGTCGCTGTCATGGGCCTACTCGCCGCACTCACGTCGATCATTGGGGCGGCCTGGACGCTGACTGGAACGCCGGTGGGTGTTCTCGGCTTTCTCATGGCATTCGGACACATCCTGACCTTGGCGTGGTTTGCCGTCGTCGGCGTGAAGTTGATGCTCGTAAACCAACCGCCCCTTCATATGCCGGGAGAAGGGCTTTTTGATTCTGCTCCGGTTGTCGGAGGGTGGACCAACAAGCCGGCGTAGGACTGAAGCGATACCAAGCCGCCATCGGGACCTCCCCTGGGTGAAACAGCTACCTGTGGCCGATCGCTGCGACATGAACATCTACGCGTATTGTCGACACCCGTGAGAGGCCCGCCGGGAACGATTCAGTTTGTCCTCGTCAACCGTGGCTCGGGCAAGCAATGGCGGTTCCGGTCCCCTCCAAGAAACCCCCGCAACAGCCTCGGACCGATCAAGGAACCCGGCCACCGCCGCGGCATTGGCGACAGCGAAGACTCGGTGATCGAAACCTGACTGGCGTCCGTTGGTAGGTGATCAATAGGGCCAAAAGCCTCTAGATTCCCGCGCGGTGGCATCACAGGCTACGAACTGGAGGTCATATGTCAACGTTTAGAACGGTCTTGGTTGACTGCGCATCGGATCGGTCCTTGCAGGTTGACCTTCTCAAGCGACTCGGACATCCGGTCGAGACGTGTTCAGGTCCTGGCCACGATACTTGCCCGATCCTGAAGAATGAACCATGCCCGATGCTCGAGGCGGCCAATGCGGTAATTTTCGAGTTGGATCTCGATCTCGGCCAGCATCGGGAGATCCTCGCCAAATATCGCGAGATTCTCGGTCCGGACGTCCCGATTCGAGTCGTGCTGCAGCCAGGACAAGAAGTCGAGTACGCCGAACTGTTGCGATCGGTTGATGTGTGGACCCACGAACCCTCGGTAGCTGAGGTCGACGGATTCTCGGCACTCATCGAATCCGATAACGAATAGCTCTCAGGTGTTGACGGGTCGAACCGCGACCCGGGCTTGCCAACTTTGATTGCAAAACCGCGTCGCTCCAGGTGGCGGAATTGGTTTATGTTGTCGTGGTTGCCGAGCGGCCGCCCGTGAATCGAATCGAACCAGCGGAACGCTTCTCTTCCCCTGCCGTGCAATAAATCTCCACCATGAAACCGCCCCGAGAAAGCCATCAAAGCTCAAGGTTTCGCTGCGTCAAGTTTCTCGGTCACGTCCACCAATCCGGCTCCATCAGGAATCGACGCGTAGTAGCGGTCCTCCAGAACCGGAAGTTCAGTACCCAAGGCACAACCGACAACCTCTCTGGCCACATTCAACAAGGTGTCCTCGGACACATGACATCCATCAGGCGTGCGGACAGCAACAAAGATCCCAAATCGCTCGGTCAGATCTTCCGCTGACCAGGTATCTGGATGTCGAGCTACCTGACCCCGGATCTCACTGCCATGGTCCCCGGTGACGAGGACCGTCATGTCGGTCGCCTCCAAAATATGAGCAAGTGCCTCTAAATGGGAGTTGACGCAGGCGACCTGGCGAGTGTATCCGATCCTCCCCTGGCGTTCCGCAGCGTCACCACCAACGCCGATTAGTCCGGCCTCTGGGGCGCCGAAAGGTGCGTCGACCAGACAGTCGGCTGACAATGCGTATGGCGGGTGTGGAGAAACGATGTGCGCCAGGATGAAGTCGCTCTGATCGTTCGAAGACGCCTGGGAAATAACGCCTGGAAGTTGGTCGAGAACAGATAATGCGGTCGCCGGATATGGATGGACCAGTCGATCGCTGGCGATTGCCCGAAAGGGTGTCCGACGCCACAGGATCCAGCCCGTCAGGCCGACGAGGCGCGAGGACCT
>CAJQPD010000326.1 GCA_905480085.1 uncultured Acidimicrobiia bacterium | reverse complement strand
CCTTTGGGCCTCATGGTGCGCTCCTTGTCGGGCGGAGATGCCAGATTTCGATCAGTTTCAGGTCGAGCAGCCTGGCATCATGGTGATCGGCGTGGCGGTCAGCGATCGGGAAGAGCCGGCGCGCGCCTTGGCCGACGAGCTCGGCGTTTCGTACGCGCTCGGGTTCGATGCGTCTGAGACGGTGGCCGCTAGCTACCCGCCGCTGGGGATGCCGTCGACCTGGTTCATCGGTCAAGACGGAACTGTCAAGAAGCAGATAACCGGACAGATTTCGCTGGAAAAGCTCCGTGAGCTCTCCGCCGGATCGTTCGGATTCTAGGGAACCGTTCGCGCCATCCCCAACGTTAAAGAGTCAATGACGTAGGGTCGGAGTCAACTCACCGGTTCGTCCGCCCTAGACCCGAAGACCCGGCCCTACGTCTACCCAAGCCCCGATCACGCCACCGTCGTCGAGAAACGTGCCGGCCCACTCAAAAAGCGGTATGAGCAGCAGGAACACCGCGACGGCGAGGACGAGCAGAATCAAAATCCGGATCGGAGCCGGACCGGGTAGACGGTTATAGAGCTTCTTCATGACGATGCCTCCGAGTCGGTCGTTTGGCTCTGAACAAATGGGAAATTGGGACCATCGACCAGCTCGGCGTGAATGACCAACCGCTGGGCGGCCGAGTACACGGGATGGCAGGTGGTGAGGGTTAGCCAGGCGCCCTGTCTGAACTCGGTGACCTCAACGGCTGTCGGGTCGACGATGAGAATCTCGCGCACTTCATAGACGTGGGATCCGGTGGCAGTCTCAACCGTGATGCTGTCACCAACCACCAGTTCGTCGAGACTGAAGAACGGGGCGCCATAGGTCGTCCTATGCCCGGAAATAACCGAGTTACCCGGTTGACCGGGCAGCGTCGTCCACGGCATATGACCTGGCCCATTCTTGAGATCTTCCCGGGCAACGCCTTCCCACACGACCCGGTCGAGTTCTATTGCCGGAATCAGAATTCGAGCAAAGGGCTGGCCCGCTACCGGAACCGGCTCTGGAAAGAGCGTCGGAACGACGACGGTCGGATCGGTCGGGTCCGCCGGATCAGTCGGATCGGTCGGGATCGTAACCCCGGTGGCGGCCAGTTCTTCGATCGAGGCTTCAAAGATCGTATCGAGCTGCCCGTCGGCTTCAACCTGGGCGCGATTGGTGGCAATCGACGTCCCGAACAGCTGATACGCCAGGAACGCGAAGATGAGGACCCCGGCCCAGATCATGGTCCATCCGGCAGCTCGCAACAGTTTCATACCGCAGCCAACCTATCACCTTCTCGCGTAATCACCGGCCGGTGAAATTGGCAGGGCGTTTCTCGACGAACGCCCTCGTACCCTCTTTCGCATCTTCGGTAAGCGCCACGGCCGTAAGGCCGCCGGCCAACGCGTCGAGGGCCGCATCGAACCCCATGTCAACGGTTGAATAGAAGCTGGCTTTCCCGAGCGCCAGGATGGCCGGTGACTTCTCCAAGAGCGAAGCAACCAGTTCGTCAACGGTCGTGTCAAGATCGGCGCCCGGCACCACCCTCGAGACGGCCCCGGCTGCCAGGGCTTCAGAAGCAGTCATCCGCCGACCCGACATCATGAGGTCGAACGCCAGCTTCTGGGGAAGGGTCTGATGAACCAGCGCTGAAATCATCATGGGCCACAAGCCAACATTGATCTCTGGCATTCCGAACGTGGCGTCGTCAGCGGCCACCGCCATGTCGCACGCCAACATGAGACCGAACCCCCCGGCCAGGGCGTGCCCGTTCACCCGGGCCACAATGGGTTGGCTGGCCAGACGCATCGATCGGAATAACTCCGCAAGGCTCACGCGCTGGCGATGGGTCTCGATGGGGTTTTCGAAGAAGCCACCCGCCAGATCACCGCCGGCACAGAACGCCTTCTCTCCTGTCCCAGTCACGACGATAACCCGGACCGAGTCTCCGGCAGACCCGATCGCCTCGGTCAGACCTTCAACAACGTCATTGGTGAGCGGATTACGCCGCTCAGGATCATTGATGGCCAGCGTGAGCACCGGTCCGGCTTGCTCTGTCAGCAGCATGGCTCTCCTCGATCACTAAAGACATTTCTAGCCATGAAGATAGTGGTTACGCACTCAGAGTGGTACCGTGCGAATTAATGTCTGAAGGTGGATTGTGGCTCGTCATCGTCGTGGTTGTCGCTATTGCGGTCGCCATCATTCGGGGCGGCCGCCTCGCAAATCTCGGTGAAATCGAACTGCGGCTATGGCCGCTTCTCATCGTAGGCTTCGTCGTTCAGACAGGTTCGGGTTTCATACCGAGCGGTCGGTCGTGGTCGGCAGTCGCTGGGGTCGCATTGCTCCTCGTCTCCTACCTGTTCATCCTGAGTGTCGTGATCGCCAATCGGTCGCGACCCGGCATGTGGTTGGCTGGATTCGGGATTCTTATGAATTTTTCCGTGATCGCGGCAAACGGGGCCATGCCGGTCCTGGAGGCCGCTGCTACGGCCGCCAGCGGCTTCAACGCCCAGATCGTCATCGACGACTTCAAGCACGTCATACTCGGCCCCGACACTCGCCTCATGTTCCTGGCAGATGTGATCCCGGTCCGGTTCTTTTGGGGTACAGGAACGGTCATTTCGCTCGGTGACGTCTTCCTCGCCGTGGGCCTTGGCCGATTTCTCGAAGCAGAGTTGCGCCGTCCGATCCGTTGGTTCAAACACGGGGTACCGTCAACCACGCCGACCGGATCGGCCAACAGAACCTAGCTTTTAGGCTCACCCAACATGACGATGTGGCGGATACCTTCAACCACGTCAGGATCAAAGTCGTAGGCAGCCCCGCGGTGCAGGACCTCCAGCGCTTCGAGGGTCGAAAACCCCAATTCCGACGTGGCGTGGTCGTAGGCCGAGGCCGCCTTGATGATCTTGGACGGGATGGGCAGGTCCGGATCCTTTCGCTCCCCTGGTCTGCGATATGGATCGTGTTGCTGGCGGACGAGAGCTGCCACTTCGGTTAGGAACGGCGCTTCCGAAATGATCTCAGAACCCCACCTGGCGATGTCATCATCGGTAAACCCGACCTTGATGATGTTGAGCTCGTTGAGGGTAATGCGCCCGATATCGTGAAGCCGGGCCGCGTACTCGACCATCCGGACCTCGTGGGGATTGAGGCCCAGTTCGGTGGCGACCGCCACCGACAGATCAGCAGTCCGGTCAGAGTGGCCGTCCGGGGATAGGCCAGCGACTTCAGGGATCCGGGCCAGGGAACGAATAGTCTGGCTGTACGTCACCCTGGCGAGGTGCGATCGGTAGAACGCGATATGAGCAAACGAGTAGGGCAACAACGCCACCACCGGGGCCCACCAGCCCAGCTCTGGCAGGACGTAGGCGAACAGAGCCCCCACCGCGAACAGGCTGAAGGCAACTGGCCAATCCTCAACCGCCAACCTCAGCAGATACCGGCGCGACACGCGATCGTACGTCGTCATAGCCCACGCTCCGGTCTCAAAAGCAAACCAGACGAGGGCAGCCGCAACCGCCGCCACGAGGTTGGCGCCGGCCGGTCCGATCCACAAACCCGCCGCACCCTCCAGGGCCACGTAGAAAGCCGCGAACAGAAAAGCCCCAAACGATTGCCGCAAAAAGTCACTGTCGGCCGTGGCGGTCTGTTCGTCCGACCCGAAGAGTTGCAGGACGACCCATCCGGACAGAAACCCGACCGCCACGGCACCGATCGCACCTCCAAAATCGAAGATGGGACCGATGAGGAGCGGAACCGCCGTAGCGGCCGCCAGGGCGAGTGAGAAACGATTGCCACTCGAGGCAGGGACGGTTATCAGGGCCGCTCCCGCAATGAGCACGCCGGCAATTGACACGGCCACCAGCGAGGAATCGGACTGTCCGACTCCGATGAAGGCAATTCCGAGCATGGTTAGCGCCCATAGGACTGGTTCCAGGTGCCGAAAACGAGTCACGGCCTGCCCTTGCCTTCGGCGATCAGCCTGGCTGCTTCCTCAGACCCCAGGTTCGGCGAACCGTACCGTTCGCCACTCTCGACGACACTCTGAACCAGCGCCTCGACAACCTCGGGGTCGAACTGGGTGCCGGCGTTCGCGCGCAGCTCCTGAAATGCGAATTCCTGGCTAAGGGCTACCCGATAGGATCGGGTCGAGGTCATCGCGTCAAACGCGTCGGCCACCGCAAGAATCCGAGCTTCCTGGGACGGAGGATTCCCGTGGGCGTGCCCGGTGCCTCCGTAGCCGCCTCCGTCGAAACGTGAATGGTGTCCTGAGGCAATCTCCACCATTGGTCGAAGGAACTCGACCTCGGCAAGCAGGTCCTCAACCACATGCGCATGTACTTGCAACTGTTGATATTCGCCGTCTTCAAGACGACCCCGCTTTCGGATGAGGTCTCGCGGCACCGCCAACTTGCCAACATCGTGGATGAGGGCGGCCCAGCGCACCCGCTCCAACCTCGTGCCTCGATAGTTCATCCTCTCGGCAATCAGCTGACTGAAATAGGCCACCCGCTCGGTGTGTCCACGCGTATAGAGATCCTTGGCTTCTAGCGCCTTAATGAACCCTCGCAACGTGGCCTCCTGGGCTTCTCGCAGTTCACTCAACGACGAAAACGCCAGATAACCAACCCCGAACAGAGCGAATATGAAGGGCAAGGCCACCGGCACAAGATGGTATGTCGCTCCGAGCAACCCGCCGACAAATCCCATCACGACCGTTGATCGGAGAATCGATCCCATACGTGACCAGGGCCGTACTTCTCGCTTCCGATACACAATCCGCACCGCCAGGCTCACCAAACCCCAGTTCACGAGGTGGTACACCATGGAGGCCAACATTGCACCGACCGCCACCAGGGGAAAGTCCCGTTGGCTCCAAGCACCGGTGGGAAAGAACGGTTCAAGTACAAACCCGGCCAGGACCGCCGCCACGACGGTTTGCCCCCAGTTGATGACAGACAGGGCAACTCGACGTTCGGCGATGTCCGACTTGGTCACTGGACTGACCGCCGAGATGGCTGCGGCTCCGAGTGCGGCGTGGCCCGCTCCAAAGGCGACCGCGGTCGCCAGGAAGATCATGGCGGCCGGTGAGGCAGTGAGGTGATCGTTGACCTCAACGGCGTGATAGACCGTCAGGAAGGCCACGACGGCAAACGGCGCCCAATCTCGTAGCGGCGGAAACTCCTGAGTTGCCACAGCGACGCCAAGCGCCACCGCCCCCAAGCCCGCATATGCGATGGCCAACCTGACCTTTACCGCCTGCAAATTGCATCCTCCCCTAAAAGAAGGTCCGCTGCCCAAGCGTCGTACTGTTTCTTAGCTAATCCGCAATGACGCGCTGCCGGCAAGAATCATTGCTGCCAAACCACTGGCAGCAGCGACCATCCGTGCAATCTTGATCTTCATCGGGGACATCACCCAGTTCTTGAGTTTTTTGGCGCGTCACGCTACATGGACGGCCAGAAATTCCGCTTCGCTGGGGGTTGTTAAGTCCAGGGACTAATCGGGCTTGGGCAGCAGACTCCTTTTCCCCTCGTTTCCGAGGAAACCTCATCGAACATATTCGATTCAGTGGCTCCCATTAGCCCGCACCGAGCCTGGAACAGGGTCAGCATCCTGTGGAATCCAGCTCACCCACCGGGGTCCGACCACGGTGGGTACAAAATAATGTAGCAGTTACCCCTTCAAGAACCCAAGGACAAACCGCAGAAAGTGCCACCATCACGGCTAAGTTTGCGGCATGCGTTACGCCGAACTTGAAGAATCACTGTGCCGACTGACCACTGTCGATGCCGTTCGAGTGGTGGGAGACCGAAACACTATCGCCGAAGTCCACGTCCTTGCCACTCCGGGCAAGCCGGCCAAACAAGTGGTGCGCGACGTCCAAAGCCTGGCGATGGCCTCTTTTGGAATAACCATCGACCGGCGGATCGTGTCGGTCGTCCAGATCGAGAACGACGAGATGGGCCGGAGCGATCGGCCAGCCGTAGTCGACATCACCGAACGCCCCGAAGGGGCCAAGTCTCAGGTCGAAGTCACCCTCGCCTGGAAGAACGAAGTGTATGTCGGGTCGGCGAGCGGGCCGGTCGGACCGACGTCGCGCGTTCGGATCGTCGGGGAGGCAACGCTGGGAGCGGTCGAGCAGGCCCTCGGTGAGGACTTTGCTCTCGCACTGGCCGCCCTGGAGACCCCGACCATCGGATCCCGGCCGGTCGCCATCGCCCAGGTCGTGATGGTCTCAGGAGGCGAGGAACGACTGCTGGTCGGTTGCGCTCTGGTCGGCCCTGACGAAGCTCAAAGTGCGGTCAGGGCCACCCTCGACGCGATCAATCGAGTTGTACCGCAGCTCAAGCGGTGAACCGGCAAACCTTCGGCGACATTGTCGTCACCCCTCACGAACTGGCTACTCAGGCTGGTTTGGAGATGCTTGGCAAAGGTGGCAATGCGGTCGACGCCGCCATCGCCGCCAACGCGACGCTGGGAGTCGTTGCTCCCGAGACCTGCGGAATCGGCGGCGATCTGTTCGCCCTGGTCCACCGGTCTGGTGACAACAAGCCCGTCGCCCTCAACGCCTCAGGCTGGGCCGGATCAGGTGCGAACGCCGATCATCTGACCGGCAATGTCATCCCGATCACAGACCCGGTGTCAGTCACGATCCCTGGCTGTGTACGGGGCTGGGAATGGTTGTCACGCGACCTCGGAGCGCTTCCTCTTGACGTAGTTCTTGGACCGGCCATCTCCTATGCCCGTGACGGGTTCCCGGTCAGCATCGAACTCAGCAAAGCCCTCACCAATCGTTCCGAACAACTGGTTCCACAGTCGGCCTCTCGACCTCTGTACCAGGATGGGTCGGCGCCGCCACCCGGCACGTGGATCAACCGACCCCAACTCGAAACGACCCTCACCCGTATTGCGTCCGAGGGAGCCAGCGCTTTCTACGAGGGAACTGTGGCGGCCGACATATCTGCCGCGGTGCACAGATACATCACGATCGAGGATCTTGCCGGCTATCAACCAGCTTGGATTGAGCCAATGTCGCTTGATGTCTTCGGGCACACAGCATGGACGATCCCACCGAACAGTCAGGGTTACCTCACCCTGGCGTCGGCCCGGATCTTCGAAATGTGTGCACCGCCAACCGATCCCGGCGATCCGGATTACGTCCATCTCACGATCGAGGCCTATCGGTCGGTTGCGGGAGGGCGGGACGCTCTACTGTCCGACCCGTCGACGGCGGCCGGCCATGAAGAACTACTCGGGGATCATGTGCTGGAAGCCGCGGCTGCCCGGATCGATCGATCCCGAGCCGGCAGTTGGAACCACCCTTCGCCTGGCCCGGGCGGGACCACGTACCTATCGGTTGTCGACCGGTCAGGGATGGGGGTGTCGCTCATCCAATCGAACTTCCATGGCATTGGAAGCGGCATCGGGGCCGGCGAATCCGGCTTCTTCTTGCACAACCGGGGGGCGGGTTTCACGCTCGAAAGAGGACATCGCAACGAGCTGACCCCGGGGCGACGACCGGCTCACACGCTGGCCCCTTCCCTGTGGACCCAAGGCGACGCGTTGTCTCTCATTCTCGGAACCCGGGGTGGTAATCAGCAACCCCAGATCCTGACCCAGATGGCCGCCCACCTACTCCACGCCGGACTCTCCCCATCAACGGCACAACAGGAGCCGAGGTGGATAACCAAGTCGGTCGTTCCCGGCCACCAATCGACGCTGAGCGTCGAGTCGCGAATGCTCCCGGAAGTCGTCGGCGAGCTGAGAGCCCGCGGACACCACATCGAGATCGGGGCGCCTCTGGAGGCCGGTTGGGGACCGGTATCGGCTATTCGCGTCAACACCTCCGGCCTTCGAGTTGGCGCCGGTGACCCGCGGGTGGGAACCGCCAGTGCCGCCGTCCGGTAGGTCTTCGCTACTTTCCATTATTTGGCTCTAGGTGGCTTGCTTAGTCACCCCCCAAACCTCTATCCTGCGGTAGCTCCTCGCTGGGAGCCTTTTAATGTCAAGGGCGGATTGTTAAATTGCGACTTATTCGATTGGGCGCTTTCGTGGGCTGGGCTGCGATGGCATCATTTGCAGTAGCTGGCTTCGCTGCGTTCGCCCCCACCACTGGACCGGCCGTTTCGATTGAGGCACCGACCGCGGTTGGCCCACAAAACGACACCGGCGCCGTCGTCAGCGACGCGGTTGTGAGCGAAGCCGACACATCAGTCGGACTGTTGGCCGGCCGGGTGGCTGCCATGAACTTCGCCCCGGAGGTAGACCTGACCGAAAGCACTGTTGCGAAGTCCCCTGACGTGAGCGCCCTGATCTCGGCCCAGGCAGCCAGCAACCGGACAACGACCACAATCGCTACTGCCGCCCCCCGCACAAAGTTGACGACGGCCAAAACCCCGGCCCCGGCCCCCCCGGTGTCGGCACCTCGCGAGTACAGCAATATCCCCGCCGATGCCGCTTCGTGGCGTAGCCTGGTTGAAGCGTATTTCTCCCCGGCGGACGTCGACCGGGCGTTGTGGGTTATTCATTGTGAAAGCAGCGGCGACCCCAATGCCGTCCATGGTGCATCAAGCGCCTCGGGACTGTTTCAGCATCTTCCTAAGTTCTGGGAAGATCGGTCCGCCAAAGCCGGACTGGCCGGTGCCAACATCCTGGACCCCGACTCAAACGTGGCGGTCGCAGCCTGGTTGGTCTACAGCGGTGGTGGCTGGCGCCACTGGAATCCATCCGCCCATTGCTGGGGTTAGCGAGATGCAGCTTGGAAAAACGGCCCGGGTTCTCGGCATAATCGGCGGTATCGGCGCGGTTGCCTGGGCAATGCGCGATCGGTTCGTAACGCTGGCGCTCAGCCGGGAGCCTGAACACCCGACCTTCACTCTGCCACCCGAGCCGCCAGACTCGGTTGCGACGGATCCGGACGACCTGACGGCCATCGGCGGCATCGGCCCCGTGTTCGCCCGGCGCCTCATGGAAGCTGGAATCGCTACGTACGAGAACCTGGCAGGAGCCAGCGCGGCGCATGTGGCCGAGATCGTCAACATCACGGAAGCTCGAGCCGGCAAATGGATCGACGATGCCGCCGACCTCGTGAAAGCCTGATCTACAACATCAGGTCAAAGCCTGATATGGGAAACCGATTCCCACTCCTTGATCTTCCACCTACCCAAGCCTGCATACAAACCAAAGCCGACCAACAGGCTGACGATCATGGCCGGGACACCGGCCGCTCCCCAGGTGCCGGCCGCCGGAAGCCGCTCCACAATCTCAATCCATGGGACCGGACCGGACGGATTGATCCACTGCTGGACCGCAAATGCCACCAAGAATGACAAAAGACCGTAGAGGTTTACCTTGCCGTATGGTCCCCCATCTAACTGGAACAGACCGTCCGTCAGGTAGCGGCGGCGCCTCACCACGAAAAAGTCCGCCATAAGAATGGCGAGGAGGGGGACAAACATCGCCAGCAAAAAGCTACCCGCGTCGAACAACGAGCTGGCGCTAGCCAGTGACGCCGTCACGCTACCCAACCCCACGACCAGCAGAGACAGCCAGAGCGGAGCTCGCCGCAAGGTGGTGGTGGCCAGCGCCGTCGACGCACCATATACAAACCCAAACGGTTGATCGATCTCTCCGGCCAACAGCCATGCGACCCCGATCAACAAGACAAGTGTCCCCGCCCTGCCGACGAGAAAATCGATCGAACCATTGATCGTTCCGTCCATCCCTCCTGCCAGCCCCACGATTGCCCCCACCAGGAGCATGACGCCGAAACCAATACCAAAGCCAAACCCGACGCCCGACGTCGCGGCACTGGTGTCCTTGGCGAATCGCGCCGTATCCCCGGCCAGCGGAACCCACAGCATGGTGAACATCACCACTATGTCGATTGCCAGCCAGAACTGACTCTGATCTGGAACCCGATCGCGCAAACCTGCCAGATCTGCGCCGGAGACGACATCGACCACCATCCAGATGACCACCGCCAGGGCGATCCAGAAGGTCACTCGTCGGATGAGAACCCCCGAAACCCATGACATACCCATAAATATCAAGCCGGCAACCAGGGTCGTCGCAACGGTGATCGCGACCGCGGTCGAGATTGGATAATCGGCCTCACTGGCCACTCGCTCGAGGAACGCCGCCCCGATCTGAATCTCAAGAGCGGTCCAACCAATGTAAAGGAGTGCCTGAAAGCCGGAGGCCGCCCACGAGCCAACAATTCCAAGGCTCGGCCGGAACAGCAGACCGGTCGGAACGCCCATGTCGGCGGCCATCCAGCCGACCGCCGAGATAATCGCCCCGCCGAGGAGCAAGCCGATCGGGACCACCAGCAATACCTGAATGTAGGTAAGGCCCATGGCCTGGTCAGAACCGAGAGTGGCTCCAACTGCTACGGCGGGAAGCCCCATTCCCAGCGAGGCCCAGAGCGCCACGAAACCCGGGTTGGTGAAAAACCGCTCGCGGTTCGAGACCGGTGATAGTTCCCTACGCTCCATGACTGTCATCCTAGGGCCACCGGTGCCACGCCTACTATGGATGCGTGCCCTATTTGGTAGACCCGGACGATCTGGGAACTCTGTTCCCCAATGAGCCCTCATACCGGGCCGACCAGTTGCGCTCATGGCTCTATGAGCACCCTGTCCTCTCTGCCGACCAGATGACCAATCTTCCGGCACCCATGCGGGACGACCTTTCCGAGAAGCTCTGGCCGTTCTCGGTTGAGACCGAGCAAACTGCGGACAACGGTACGACCGTAAAATGGCTGTTCAGGGCACCCGACGGTAACGCCATCGAGGCAGTTCTCATGGGATACCCGAAGCGCAACACCCTATGCATTTCGAGTCAAGCGGGGTGTGCGCTCGGCTGCACGTTCTGCGCAACCGGACAATTCGGATTCGACCGGCACCTCGAACCCGGTGAGATCTACGCCCAGGTCGCCTACGCCTCTGCCTACCTGGCAGCATCGCCGATTGAGGGTTGCCCTGATCATCTGACCAACATCGTCTATATGGGGATGGGCGAACCCCTCGCCAACTACACCCGGGTCCGGGAGTCCCTGAGAAGAATCATCGAGGTCCGGGGACTCGGCGCACGATCCATCACGGTATCGACGGTTGGGGTGGTCCCTGGCATGCTCCGCCTGGCAGAGGAACCGTGGCAAATAACGCTGGCCGTGAGCCTGCACGCCGCCGACGATGAACTGCGATCCACCCTGGTACCTCTGAACAAGCGTTATCCGATCGCCGAAGTCGAAGCAGCCGCTGCCAAGTTCTTTGACGCCAAAGGCCGACGGGTCTCTCTTGAGTGGACGCTCATCGACGGCGTGAACGATACCCTCGATCAGGCCCGCAAACTGGCCCCGATCGCCGAACGCCTGCAATCACATGTCAACGTCATCGCCCTCAATCCCACCCCGCTCAGCCCGGACCGTCCGTCCCGACCGGAGCGAATCGAGTCTTTCATGTCGGAACTCAACCGATTGGGTGTGAATAGCACCTTGCGCCACATGCGAGGTCAGGACATCGACGCGGCATGCGGACAACTCCGGGCCCGGTCTGAACCCAAACGCGGCTCGGCACAACGAGTAGAAATTGGCAAGCACTGAATGCTGCTCAAAGCTTGAATTACAAACTTGTGAGACGATAGGGTACGAGGGAAGCGGGCGGTGCTTCAGGAGACAAGTTCATGCTCGCATACCTCAAACGGTCGATCGTTGATCGCCGCCCCGTTGCCGCTTTCGTAGTGCTTTGCCTGTCGGTTCTGGCCGCTGTGTCCGGATACACGGTCAAGACCGGTGATACCTTGTCACAGATCGCCTCAAACAACGGCGTGACCACGGCTGCGCTGGCATCAGCAAACGGAATCAGCGACCCCAATAAGATCTGGGTCGGGCAAGTCCTCCAGTTACCGACAAGTTCGGCCAATTCAAGTGCCGCGCCGGTCGTGTACGTCGTCCAACCTGGCGAATCGCTCGGCGAGATCGCTCGGAAGTTCAAGACCACGGTGTCAGCAATCAGCGCACTCAACGGCATCACCAACCCGAATGTCGTCTACGCCGGCACCCGCCTGAGGGTAAGTGGAGAACCCGTCGTGGCGGCGCCTCCCCCGGCACCCACCACTTCTGCCACCCACACGGTCAAAGCGGGCGAGAGCCTCTCGCAGATCGCCGCCAAATACAGTATGAAGTCCAGTGCGCTTGCCAGCGCCAACGCGATTACCAACCCGGACCGCATCTACGTTGGTCAGGTTCTCAAGGTAGGCGGCACAGGAGGGTTTGTATGCCCCGTCCCGGGCGCAACGTTCTTCAATGACTGGGGTTTTCCCCGCTCAGACAGTCGTTACCACGAGGGAACCGATTTGTTCGCACCCCGCGGAACGCCGGTTCTGGCACCAGTCAGCGGATTTGTGCATCAAATTGAGGGAACCATCGGCGGCATTCAGTTCAGACTCGAAGGAGATAACGGGAATCGGTACATCGGAACGCACATGGACAGCTTCGGTAAGTCGGGCAAGGTCGTAGCCGGCGAAGTCATCGGATACGTTGGCGACTCTGGCAATGCCAAGGGCTCCAACCCCCACCTGCATTTCGAGATCGCCCTGAACCGCACCGAAACCGTCAACCCGTATCCCTATCTGGTGCCGGCCTGCAAGGGGTAGCCGGGTAGGCTGGCAGCCAGATGGCCGCACAAGAACTCATCCCGGTTCGGACGGACGAACGCTTCGACACCGCAGTGGTCGCGGCGTATCTGTCAGATCGATTCGAGGTCGATCACGGTGAACTGACGGTTCGCCAATTCGCCGGCGGCCATGCCAACCTGACCTATCTGCTGCGCTATTCCGACGGAACCGAATACGTGCTTCGACGCCCTCCACTCGGACCGGTCGCCCCCGGCTCGCACGACATGGCCAGAGAACATGGCGTTCTCAAGGGTCTGTGGAGAGCGTTCTCCCAGGCGCCTCGCAGCTATTTGTTGTGTGAGGACCTGACCGTCATCGGCAGCCCGTTCTTTGTGATGGAGCGTAAGAACGGAGTCGTGATTCGCCGCGAAGTCCCTGACGTCTTTGGGGGCGGTCGGGACCCGACCGCCAATCGGAAGTTATCCGAAGTCGTCATTGACACGTTGGTCGACTTCCATTCGGTGGCACCGGCAGATGCCGGGCTTGCAGATCTTGGACACCCCGAAGGGTTTCTCGAGCGCCAGGTAGAAGGCTGGGCACAACGCTGGCACGGAAGCAAGGAACAGGATTGGGCTGTAGCCGACGAACTGATCACCTGGCTCCGAACCGAGTTGCCTACCTCTCCTCCGCCAGCCCTGGTCCACAACGACTGGCGGCTCGACAACATGGCCGTCTCGCCGGACGATCCCGGCGTTTGCGTTGCCGTATACGACTGGGACATGTGTACCCAGGGAGACCCGCTGGCCGACCTCGGAACATTGCTGTCGGTTTGGTATGACGAGGACGAAGCCCCCAGCGCCCTCAACCCGATGCCAACCAGCGCACCGGGATTCATGGACCGGCGCGCCGCGATTGAGCGGTATGCACAACGGTCTCGAATCGACCCCGCCGCCGTCGACTACTACGTCGTATTCGGTTCGTTCAAGATGGCTGTGATCGTCCAGCAGATCTACATTCGATATGTGCGGGGACAGACCAAGGACGACCGTTTCGCGGTCATGGGCGACGCCGCAAGACACCTGATGGAGCTAGCCCTCGCCCGCCGAACCTGAAGCCAAACGGTCCCTGGCGATCGCCACGGCCTCTTCGCTGGTGTCGACATACAAGAATTCCCGGCCGAGCTGCTGAGCAGCGACCGCCGTAGTCCCCGATCCACCGAAAAAGTCGGCCACCAGATCACCGTCGTTCGAGGACGCACGGATGATGCGCTCCACGAGTCCGAGAGGCTTCTGAGTGGGATAGCCAGTACGTTCCTTCGAGTTCGTCGGCACGATCGTCATCCACCACACATCGGTGGGAAGTTTGCCGATGGCAGCCTTCTCCGGTCCGACCAGGCCCGGAGCCATATACGGAATCCGGTCGATGTCATCGCGATTGAACGTCCACGAGGAACCCTTGGCATACCAGAGAATGTTGTCATGCTTACGGGGCCATCGGTCCCTGTGACGCCCGCCATAGTCATATGCCCAAATGATCTCGTTGAGAAATCGTTCTGCGCCGAATATCTCATCCATCATCAGCCGGATGTGGTGGACGGCATGGAAGTCAACATGGACGTAAATCGAACCGTTGGGCGCCAGGACGCGGTGCATCTCAATGAGACGAACTCGCAAGAAGGCAAGGTAATCGTCGAGAGGCATGTCATCGCGGTACGCCAGCTCGGAAACGGTTTCATACTGGTAGGTCCGACCACCGAAGCCCGAGCGAGTTGCCTCGCCAGACCCCGTCTTGATCCGTCGATGAGTGCGAACCTGCCCCGTCCCAAAAGGTGGGTCGATATAAATGAGGTTGATCGAACCGTCAGGTAGCGATTCAAGAACGGCGAGGTTCTCGCCATGAATAATCTTACCGGCCATAGCCGGGCAGTATGGCAGACAGGCCTACTTGTAACGCCAGACGATTCGACCGCGGGTCGGGTCATAGGCAGACAGCTCTACGTCGACACGGTCTCCTGGCAGAATCCTGATGTAACGACCCCGACGCATTTTGCCGGCGGCCCGCGCCAAGACTTCGAGTCCACCGTCGACTTCAACCCGAAACGTCGCGTTGGGCAGCGTCTCTACGACCACACCCTGGACCCGAATTACGTCTTCTTGCTTTGCCACTCATGCTCCAGAAAATTGATTGCAAACTATATGGTAGGTGATTCGAACGGGCCGTCCGCCGGTTGGGCGTCCGGCGAGGATTTCGACATCCGACTGCGCACAAGCACTACCCCACCACCAAGGAGGGCCAGTAACAGAATCGCGCCAATTGCCACCGGAGCCCAATCCGTCGCGACTCGTGAGGTCGCTGAGATGGTCTTGCCTGAGTCATCAATTCCGATCTCCCACACGAGGGTGCCATCTTCACGTACCACATCGGCATTGTTGTCCACGACGTCGCCTGGCATATGGACCGCCAGGACAATATCAAAGAAGTCGTCGAACGTGTCCGCGGTTATGAACCCACCTAGACCTTCGGCGGCGGCGCTGAGATCACCAATGGTGGCTGTGTAGCGATACTCGTTGCCTTCTCGAACGACGGTCACGTCATTCGCCAGGCCGGCAGCGGTCGCATCTTGAAGGACCGTATTCAGTTCATCGATATCGGCGAAGTCCCGGGTCGCCCTGGCACCGGCAAGGTCGTCTACGACGAGATCCTCCACGACAAATCCTTCCGGAACTCCCCCGGCCAGTTCAAAGGCGCTGGCCGCGTCCTCGAATCCCGTCAGAGTTCTCAGTTCTTCGTCGAGAAGGACATCGAGAACGATCTGTCCGGAACCGTCGTCCTCGATCCGGGTGGTTTGATCGATCTTCACCTGACAGGCTGATCCGAGGAGAGCAAGCAGAAGGAGAGGCAAAAGAGTTCGGCGCATCACCTCAAGTTAGCCGGACAAACCCGGGTTTGGAGATTGCCAGAGGGTGGCGAGGGGCCACGCAGGAGATGACTAGTCATTGTGGGTTCCGCAAAGTTGCTACGCGAGAGATCACGGAAAGTGACCGAAGAGAGAGTTACAAACACCGGAACCTCTCACAGGACAAACTCATGAGCATCACCTCACCATCAACGAAAGGCCGAGCCATCGGACTCGCTCTCGTCGTTGCCATGTTCGGATCGCTGCTAGCTGCACCAGCATCGGCACCCTCCACGGATATGGTCAATGTCATCATCCGAACTGTCCAGGGCGCCTCCATTGCGTCCACCGTCGAACTGATGGGCGGGACCGTTACCAACACCATGACCGCCATCGACTCGGTCACGGCCCAGGTACCAGCCAGCTCGATCGGTCGCCTCGAAGCCCAGCCCGGCGTCATGTCGGTCACTCAGGACTCAAGCGTCGAGCTTTCGGGTGGCGGCTGGGACAGCGGCAAAGACGTCACCAACCTTGCCGAAATTGGAAACATCACCCAGTTCGGAAACGTCTGGGACATGGGGGCTACCGGTGCGGGAGTCACCGTGGCGCTCATCGACTCCGGTGTGACGCCCGTTGAGGGGCTTGCCACATCGGGCAAGATCATCAACGGCCCGGACCTATCCTTCGATTCCCAGATCGCGGGCATGAAGCATCTCGACGCCTACGGCCATGGAACGCACATGGCAGGCATCATCGCCGGTCGGGCGTCCAATGCTCCGACCAGCATTTCCTCACACATCACCAAAAAACACTTCCTAGGGGTGGCTCCGGACGCCTCCATCCTGAATGTCAAAGTCGGAGCCGCCAACGGCGCCGTCGATGTCAGCCAGGTCCTGGCCGGCATCAACTGGGTCATCGAACACCGCAACGACAACGGCATGAACGTTCGCGTCCTAAACCTGTCGTTCGGTACGAACTCTTCACAGGCATACACCATCGATCCACTCTCATACGCCGTTCAGGTTGCCTGGAAGAAGGGCATCGTGGTAGTCGTCGCCGCCGGCAACGACTCCAACGGCTCCGCCCTGCGCTCGCCGGCCACCAACCCCTACGTCATTGCCGTCGGCGCCGACGCCACCAGTGGAACAACCCGCACCAATGACGACTCCATTCCGGACTGGTCGAACTGTGGAACGACCACCCGGTCAGTCGACGTCGTAGGTCCCGGTAAAACGATTGCCTCTTTGCGAGTCCCTGGATCATATGCCGACGTCAACTATCCGGGTGCCCGCCTCGACAACAACCTCTTCAAGGGTTCTGGCACGAGCCAAGCCGCGGCCGTGGTCTCGGGGGTCGCCGCACTGCTTATCGATGCTCATCCCGAATACACCCCCGATCAGATCAAGAGAGTTATCAAGGGTGGTGCGATCAACCTGTACGGCATACTGCCGATCTGTCAGGGAGCCGGACTCGTCAACGCCTTTATGGCGGCCACTTCAAGCAGTCCCGGTACCGCCATCCAACAGGTCTGGGCACCGGCAACCGGCCTCGGCTCGCTTGAGGCAGCCCGTGGTTCCGATCACCTCTCCGACCATGGGGTGGTCCTCCAGGGTGAGGTCGACATCTTCGGTCAGCCGTTCAGTTCACCGGTGTGGGCTGGCAGCACCTGGTCGGGCAGCACCTGGTCAG
>CAJQPD010000325.1 GCA_905480085.1 uncultured Acidimicrobiia bacterium | reverse complement strand
GATGGTCGTGATCGACAACGTCACGGCCCGCCAATCCCACGTTGCGGTGAGAGAGCGGCCTGCCTCGACGAGTAGCCCACCGTTGCCGGCCGATACCCCGAGCGCCTTGGGGAGTTGGCTGGCACTGATCAAGATGGCTGATGCCGCGCTAAACCCGGCTACGACGGGCTGTGACATCAGATAGGCGATGAACCCTCCGCCGGTGAGGCCGAGTCCGACGCGGATGACGCCGACCATCAGGGCGAGGAAGGCTGCCAGCTTCATGTACTCGGCGGAGCCGGTGGTCGCACCAGAGCCGGCCAGCACACCGAAGGTCAAGAGCGCCGTCATGGCGACCGGACCGGTCTGCAGGTACGGAGAAGAAGCGAAGAAGGCAGCGATGATCGTCGGGAGGATCGCCGCAAACAGGCCCACGTAGGCTGGCATGCCAGCCAGCTGCGCGTAAGCCAACGCTTGGGGAATCAGCACCAGGGCGACGCTGATTCCGGCGACGACGTCGTAGACGCTTAGTTTGTGGGCGGTTAACCGTTTCAAAACGAACCGAGCCTACAACCCGTCACTTCGACAGCGCGCACTCATTCCGCCCGACTTCGAGCTCTTTGGCTTCCTGTTCCGTGGGGGTCACCCGACCCAGGTTCACCTTGCGAATGTCGGCGTAGATTGCCGGCGGCGTACCGAGGTGGGAGACGACATGCTCGACAAACGCGTCTTCGTCTTCGATGGAGACCACCGGGTCGAAATCAAGAAGGTCTCCGAGGCGTCGCCGGATGGTCCCATCGGCGTTGGACTCGGAACGACTCGTGTAATGGGCCGGACAGATTTCCAGATCGTGATCGAGCGGGCTGAGCTTGTCGTGAATTGTGTGAAACAGATCACGCGCCCAGGGCTCGGTTTCGCCACCGAGGTCGGGGCGTCCAACGCCAGTAACAAAGACAGCGTCACCGGTCATGAGGAATTTCCCGGCCACTTCCAACGACGTAGACCCGGGAGTATGCCCGGGTGTTGCCACGGACCTCACGACCAATTCCACCTCTCCGAACGTGAATGTTTGGCCATCGACCAGAGCCTCGTAGACAAAAGCGGCGGATTCAGCGTCGCCTTCGGCAATGTGATAGGTGGCGCTCGTGTGCTCTCGAAGGTCGCGACCGAGCGAGATGTGATCGGCATGCAGGTGGGTGTCAAAGATGTGGGTGAGGGTGGCGTCCATGTCTGCGGCGACCTTCAGATACGCCGCCATGTTGGCCGCTCCATCGATGACGGCCATCTCGTGTCCGCGAGCCCCGACTACGTATGAGAGGCATGCTTTGGCGGTTCGATCGAACTGGATGACGAAATGGGTGCCGTCATCAAAGATCGTGCGGGGGACGAGCGTGGCAGCCCAGGCGTCCATGCCCCCGGCCAGGTTGACAACGTTGGGCAGCTCAAGCATCTCGGCCACCATTTCCGAGGATCCACCATGGGCGCAGACAACCACCACATCGCGGTCTTTCGGAACCGATATCTTGGAAATGTCTTCCAGAGCGGTCCAGTAGGGGATGTTGACCGTTTCCACCGGCACCTTGCCCTCGATCTTCCATCGATCGAACGCATCGGGAGCCCGTACATCGAGGATATAGGGCGCCTCGACTGGATCCTCGATCCGGGCGGCCAGTTCGTTGGTAGTCATCGATGCAATCACAGTGTGCCTCCTGTCTGCATCGACGGGGGAGTCTCGCAGATCTTCAAGTATTCGAATACGCGCATGCAAGTGTGCCATCGGACGGGCTAGTGCGCAACAGGATGTTTGCGTCCCTGAGTTAAAATGGGGTCTTTCCCCTATGGTGAAGAAGTATGTTGAGGAGGAAGATACAGGGATGAAAGATGGTACCCGTACCCCGCTGATTGTCCTGGCTGCCGTCGTTTTTGCGGCTGTGCTGGGGGGTGCTCTGTATGGAGCGCTTGCCGAACCCGATACCTACGATCCGACGACCCCCGAGGGTGTCGTGCAGGTCTATCTCAAGGCCGTATTCGATGGCGACGAGATCGCTTCCCTGAACAGCATGACGGCTGATCTGGCCGATCGCTGCCTACGGGACTCGACCTCGCTCGACTATCGAACAGATGGCGCCAGGGTGTTTCTGGATACGACCACGATCGACGATGACACCGCCACCGTGGCGATTGAGATACGTCATTCGAGTGACGGAATAGATGAATGGATAGAAAACGAAACGATCTGGCTTGAAAAGTCAGCGGATAACTGGCAGATCAGCCAGCCACCGTGGCCTTATTGGGACTGTGTAAAGGAGCAATGACATGAGCTTCGTGATTCTCTTGGTTGCGGTCGTGGCGGGGGTTGCCCTATTCATGTCCGTCCGCCGACCATCGGCTGAAGGTACCGCCGAACAGACCGGCTCAACGATCCGGCGTCTCTTTCAGTACGCCCTTCTTTTCGGGACGGTTGTCCTCGTCGCAATTGGTCTGAGCTCCATTCTCGGGCAAGCCTTCAGTGTCAACGAGATTGCCGGTGACCGCCGTAGCCTCGCTCTGCCACTCGCCTACTTGTCGGTTGGCTTACCGACTGGCTTGCTCCTCGCCAGATGGGTCCGCAAACAGCACCTTCGCCAACCGCTCGAAGCTGAGTCCCCGGCGTGGACGCTATACCTGTCGATCGCCTCGATTACGTCTCTAATCGTGTTCGTGGTGGCTGCCCTCAGGATGCTTGAGGCGCTGTTCGGGGCTGAGAACTACTCCGGTGATGCATTAGCCCGGATGATCGTCTGGTTTGCCGTATGGGCCGGCCATTGGGTTCTCGTCAGCCGCACCCCACGCCAGGACCGACTGGTCTGGCATCGGCTGGCTGGATCGGCCACCGGACTCGTGGTCGCTAGCGTCGGGCTTGGCAACACGATTGCTTCGGCCCTTCGGCAGCTGTTCGATCAGATGTCGGGAGGTCTGGCCGCCGTCAACTACTCGTGGACGTGGCGCAATGGGCTGTCCTGGCTGATCGTCGGTGGTCTCGTGTGGGGTTGGTACTGGATGGCCAACGCCATTCGCACCGACCGGTCCAGCGGTCCGTTTCAGGGTTACGTTGTCATTCTGGGTGTGCTGTCTGGACTGATCACCGCCCTGGTAGCCACCTCGGGGCTCTTGTATGACGTTCTCGTGTGGTTCCTGGGTGCTGCCGAATCGTCCGCCTGGAGGCAGTTCGAGTCGGCCCCTGGCGGGGTGGCAGCCCTGGTGACCGGGCTGTGGGTTTGGTGGTATCACCGGACGGTCTTGAGCCCGGAGCGCTCGGAGGGACGGCCTGAGATTTATCGGGTCTATGACTACCTCGTGTCCGTGGCCGGCCTCGTCACATCCACGACCGGTGCGACGATTCTCCTGGTGGCTTTCTTTGATACCTTCTCCCGCCAGGGAGAGGTTGCCGGTAGCGACGGAGGTATCAACCTCGTCTTGGCCGCGGTCACTGCGTTCTTGGTCGGCGTACCGGTTTGGGGCTTGGTCTGGTTGCGCACGCAACGGTTGGCGGCCGGTTCGGCCGAAGAGACGAATTCGGTTTCACGACGTACCTACCTCTTCTTGCTCATCGGCGTTGGTGGAACGACTGCCCTCATCAGCCTCATCACGGTCTTCTTCTCGGTCTTCCAGTCGATACTCGGAGAGACGAGCAACCTGTTGCGTGACATCCGGATCCCGCTGTCGCTGGTGATAACGGTCGGATCGATGGCCGTGTATCACTGGCTCGTGTTCAAGCGGGATCGGGTGGCCTATCCGGCGGATTCGAGTGGGATCCGGTCAATCCTGCTGGTTGGCGCAAGCGAAGAAGTCGGCAAGGCGATTGCGCACAAGACCGGGGCCAAGGTGCAGATTCTTGAGCGCTCTGACGATGCTCAGATGCTCGCGTTCGACGACGTTGTGAAAGTGCTCGATGGGCAGACGTCAGCACGAGTGATGGTGGTAGCCAACGGCGACACGCCTGAAGTTATCCCGCTGCGCCACTGAGATCCGCCACTGAGATCAGGGGCGTACTGCCGGTGGTCTAGGAGGCCAGTTCGGTCATTGCGGCGGGAATTTGCTCGTTCATGACTTCTCTGAGCAGATCCATCGCTTCGATGATCTTCGGCGAGGTGACCGAATAGAACACCTTTTGGGCGTCCTTGCGGGAATGAACGAGACCCTTTTCCCGCAGTACGGCGAGGTGCTGGGAGACGTTGGCCTGAGGAAGGTCGAGGTCGTCGCACAGGTCCATGACAGCCAGCTCGCCATCGCGTAACGCGTTGATGATGAGCAGCCGCTTGGGGTCGGCGAGGCCTTTGCAAACGCTTGCATGGAGTCGGATTAGTTCTGTCTCGATTGCGGACATGTTCCCATCATGGCACAACTTCTCCGAGAACAAAACCTTGTGTCACCGGAATTCTTCCTTGACAATCGTATGGTCCGCCACAAATATGCGCATGTTCGCATATGTGTATATGTCGACATCGGAGGAGACCGTTATGACAACCACTGATTTGGAGGACGCCGTCGCGGCAGCTGGTGAAGCAGCTGCCGAGAACACGGTGCCCCAAAAAGAGAAGATGGTGCTCATCGCAGCATCGGGTGACCTCGACAAAGCCTGGCCGGTGATGATTCTGGCTACCACTGGAGCAGCGTATGGCATGGACGTGACTGTCTTCTTTACGTTCTGGGGCCTTGGCATTTTGAAACGGCCCGACGCCGGAATCACCGGGGATGATTGGCGCCAGAAGATGATGTCCGTCTTCAAGAAGGGCTCGCCGGACGGCCTCCAGTTGTCCACGATGAACTTCGGTGGAATCGGAGCCAAGCTCATGAAGGATCTGGCCGACGACAAGAAGGTGGCCTCCGTCCAGGAGCTGCTGGAATTGGCTCAGGGGATGGGCGTCAAGTTATGGCCGTGTCAGATGACGATGGACCTCATGGGTCTTACGATCGATGACATGATTCCCGGACTTGATCAGCCGGCTGGAGCCGGTTCAGCGATTTCCCTCATGAAGGAAGCTTCGATCTCCCTGTTCATTTGAGCAGGCCGATTGTTCGATTCCCGGCATCCGACGCAATTCACCCCCCCACACACTTGGAAGGTACCCACATGGCAGACAAAGTTGTTGACGCACGAGGGCTTCAGTGCCCGATGCCCGTGATCAAAGTTGCCCAAGGCATCAACGAAATCACATCCGGTCAAACCCTCGAGGTGATCGCCACCGACAATGGTGCGCTTTCAGACATCCCCGCCTGGTCCAAAGACATGGGCCATTCGCTCAAGGAGCAGTTCTCCCAGGAAGGCGAGCACCACTTCATCATTGAGAAGTCCTAGTCGCTGCGTTCCGACCTCTCCGGCGGTGCCGGCGAGCGGACCATAAGCGATAGGATGTCCATCGAGCCTTCAAGGAGCCCCATTGTTTGCCCACTGCGTTGGTGAAGTCGCGTGAGATACGGTTTTGTCATCGACCAGCACAAATGCATCGGCTGTCATGCCTGCACGGTGGCTTGCAAGACGGAACACGATGTTCCGCTTGGGGTCAACCGAACCTGGGTCAAGTATGTCGAAAAGGGCGCCTGGCCTGATTCGACCAGGGTGTTTTCGGTCATGCGGTGCAATCACTGCACCGACGCCCCGTGTGTGACGATCTGCCCGACCAGGGCGTTGTTCAAGCGAGACACCGGGATCGTCGATTTCAATACGGATTCGTGCATCGGCTGCAAGTCCTGCATGCAGGCCTGCCCATATGACGCCCTCTATATCGATCCCCACGAGCACACCGCCCAGAAGTGCAACTACTGCTCACACCGCACGGAGATCGGCCTTGAGCCGGCTTGCGTGGTTGTGTGCCCCGAGCAAGCGATCATCTCCGGCGACCTCGAGGACCCCACCACGAAGATCGCCAACCTGGTCCGCTCCGAAAAGACGAGTCAACGAGCCGTCGAGCAAGGCACCCGGCCCAACC
>CAJQPD010000324.1 GCA_905480085.1 uncultured Acidimicrobiia bacterium | reverse complement strand
CGCACCCGGGCGCCCCGAGCGCCAACGCAGGCCCCCTTCGGGTCGACCTTCGGGTCGTTGCTCTTGACGGCAATTTTGGTGCGATGCCCAGGCTCCCTGGCGATGGCGACGATTTCAATCGTTCCGTCCATGAGTTCTGGGACCTCAAGTTCCAACATCCTGCGAACGAAGTCCGGATGGGACCGGCTCACAATGATTTGGGGACCTTTGGCATCATTACGAACCTCAATAATGATCGCCTTTACCCGGTTACCGCGCTCAAGGCGCTCGTACGGGATACGTTCCGAGCCAGGCATAAGAGCCTCGGCATCACCAAGATCGAGAATCGAGTAGCGGTGGTCGACTTGCTGCACAATGCCGGTGATCAAGTCGCCTTCGCGGGTTTGATACACATCGAAGACCTGGTCACGTTTCGCCTCCCGGAGGCGTTGGGAGATCACTTGCTTGGCGGTCTGGGCGGCTATCCGACCGAAATCGTCCGGAGTGTCGACCCACTCGTCGGTAACATTGCCCTCTTCATCGAGTTCCTGGGCATACACCACAATGTCGCCACTGTCGGGGTCAATCACAACCCGGGCTTCTTCAGCGGCACTCGGTGAGCGTTTGTATGCGGAAACGAGCGCGTTGGCGAGCGCGTCAAGAATGGTCTCGACGGCGACACCACGTTCACTCGCGACCAAATCCAGCGCGTCCATCACTGCCTGATCCATCTTCATGCGCTGTCCTCCTGCGTCTTCTGCCCCGGCATGGTGGTCTGCGGCCAGACAAACACCACCCGGGCGGAGAGGACCTGGTCATAACCGACCGTCCGGGCCTCCCCATTAATATTCATTTCAAAATTTCCATCCGCTGCACTTATCAGGACACCATCATGGCGTCGTTGGCCATCGACTTCTAATCGGGTTTTGACCGTTATTTCTTTCCCGATCACCTTCTTGAACTGCTCGGCACGTCGGAGTTTTCGTTCCAGACCCGGCGAGCTGACTTCCAGGTCGTAGCCTCCAACTATGACGTCGTGCTCATCCAGGATACGGGAAATCCCGGCCGTGAGTTCGCCGAGCGTATCGACATCTAATCCACCCGGCACGTCAACCGTTGCCCGCAAACGTTTGCGCGACTGACCACCCAACAACTCAAGGTCGTCGAGTTCGATCCGTTCTGCCTCTAGATAGGCACTAATCACTTCCCATAGCTCCTTCGGAGCGTCACTCACGTTGGCCTCCACGCCGTCTTTGTCCGACGTATCTTCCTCATTTGGAGCATAAAGAAAAGCGGGCGGGGCGCCCACTTTCGTCCGTAGCGTCCAAGATGTATTGAAAAGAGTATATCAGAAGCCTTCCAGACCGGATCACCCCGGTTGGTCACTGCGGGGAGCCAACCAACCGGTCTCGCGTCACGCCGACAATGTCGCCAACCGAGACTTCCTCGATTTCGCCGGTCGCCCTGGTCACCAGTTCAAGGAAACCAGACTCAACCCCGCGCGGTCCAACCGTGATTCTCAGCGGGAAACCAACCAGTTCGGCGTCGGCAAACTTCACCCCAGGGCGTTCGTTACGGTCGTCGAGGATTACATCAACGCCCGCCAGCCGGAGTTCGTCATACACGCGAATCGCCGCGCCGAAGGTGTCAGCGTCTTCAGGGCGGAGAACGGTTATCACGACCTGGTAGGGCGCCACACTCACCGGCCAGATAATGCCCTTGCTGTCGTGGTTGGCTTCTACGATCGCCGCCATATTGCGTTCGACGCCGATCCCGTACGAGCCCATGAATATCGACTGTGACTTGCCGTTTTCGTCGAGCACCGTGGCACCGAACGGCTCTGAATAGCGGGTTCCAAGCTTGAAGATGTGGCCGATTTCAATGGTCTTCTCAACTTCGAGAGGTGCTCCACAATTGATACACGGTTCTCCACCAAGCACTTCGCGCAAGTCGAGCCAGTCGTCAACGCGGATATCACGGTCCATATCAACGTTGCGAAGATGGAAATCGTCGTCGTTGGCTCCAGTGGTCATTCCCCCCCGGTTCTTCAAAGCCAGGTCGGCGACAATCCGGAACCCTTCGACGCCAACCGCCCCCAGACTGCCGGGATGAGCGCCAACTGCGGCGAAAATCTCGTCGGCGGTAGCCGGCCTTGCCTCAACGACGCTGAGTCCGTCAAGGAGTTTCTGCTCGACCAGGCTGTGATCTCCGCGCATGAGTACGACGACGAGGTCAGAATCCACAACATAGAACAGTGACTTGATTTGGCGATTCGCGGCTGCGCCACCGTCGAATTCCTCAAGTCCCTTAATCGTTCTGACGCCGGGAGTAGCGAACTTCTCCAGGGAAGCCGGAGTGGGATCTTCCACCGGGGCAAGGACCGCAGAAGCCGTTTCAACGTTTGACGAGTAGTCACCGGTTGGGCAGACAACAATCCAATCTTCTCCGGCATCTGACCGGACCATGAACTCAACGGAACCTGCCCCACCCATCATTCCCGACGAAGCCTCGACGGGGACCGCCGACAGTCCCAGCCTGGCGAAGATTCGCTGATATGCGGTGTAGTGGTTGGCAAACGCCACGTCGAGCCCCGCCTGATCGAGATCGAATGAGTACGAGTCCTTCATGGTGAACTCTCGAACCCTCAGCACACCAGATTTCGGACGCGGTTCGTCTCGCAGTTTCGTTTGAATCTGGTACCAGACCTGGGGTAGCTGTTTGTATGAGCTCAACTCGAGGGCCAGAGTTGTGAAGATTTCCTCGTGGGTCATCGCCAGACATAGGTCGGCTTCTTTGCGGTCTTTGAGGCGAAACAGTTCATCCCCGATCAGGTCCCAACGACCCGACTGTTGCCACGGTTCGGCCGGATGCAACACCGGCAGTAGGAACTCCTGACCGCCAATGGTG
>CAJQPD010000323.1 GCA_905480085.1 uncultured Acidimicrobiia bacterium | reverse complement strand
TCCGACATCCGTGCCTCCAGTTTGGCCAGAGCCGGAGCCGCAAAGTCACGCTTGTATGGGGCAACCACCATCTCGTCATTATTGAGAATCGTCAGGGCTTCAGCGCCCGCTTCGTCGTCGCCCCGGGCCACCGCCAGGCAGCCGAGTCCGATCTCGCCGTATCGTTCCAGGTTGGCCATCCCCCCCTCGTGCGCTCTGGCGATGGCCCGCCGAAAGTGAGATTCGGCGTCGTCGAGTTCACCAAGACCCAGTTCGGCGAATCCCAACCGTGACAAGGTTGCACTGATCCCCCACCGATGGTTGATCTGTTCGAATCCGAATAGACCTTCGAGCGCTGACTCCCGTGACTTTTCGTAGTCGCCCAGCAGCCAGTGGGTCCAGGCGAGCCGGCTCAGCGTGTATGCCTCTCCGGCCGGGTCGCCCATCTTGACGAAGGCTTCTCGTCCTTCGTGGTGCAGATCGATGGCCCGCTGATGGTTACCGGCCGCATCTGCGGTCAGACCCAGCTTCGAAAGCGAGTAGGCCCTGGCCACCTGAGTGCCCGCTGCCTCGGCGACTCGCAGTCCGTCACTGAAGACCTCATCGGCCCGTTCGAAGTCTCCCACTTCATAGAACGACCATCCATAGATCGTGCACAGCAACGAATACAGCGTCGGATAGATAGCCGGGTCAGCGAGGGCGAGGGCCCGTTCGGCGAGCGGCCGACCAATCGAGTGATCGCCCCGCAGAACGTGCAGGCCCGCCGCCGCGTCCAAGGCGCATATCAAGCCGACGCCCGGGTCATACTGGTCGAGGATCGGGATGGCCCGGTCGGTGATATGTTCGGCGGTGTCCAAATCACCGAGCCACGTCACAAACGAGGCCTCGACTCCCTCGGCACTGGCCGCAACGAATTCGGCGTCGGCGGGAGTATCGTCCCGTTGCCGGAGTCGGGCGGCCAGGTCGGCGAGCATCTCGATCGCTTCGTGCCATGAGTGACACAGATAGAAGAGGTAGATGGCGTCCATGGCTTCGAGCAGGGCAGCGGGTGCTTCCCGGTCGGCGGTCCACACGAATGCCTGGCGCAGGTTGTCGAGATCCTGGCGGAGTTCATCGCGCACATCGTTTTGGCCGGAAGATTCCAGACCGGCCTGTTCGCCGATCAGCAGGTCGCGGTAGTAGATAGCGTGCCGGGACCGCAGGTCGGTTTCGACGTCCGGATCGGCGGCGAGTCGTTCGGCGGCGTACTGGCCGATGAGCGGATGCAGATCGAACCGGCCCGGCGTAGGACGGCGGACCAACGACTTGGCGACCAGGGTCGACATGGACCGCAGGTCGGCGCCAACGACCTCGGCGGCAGCTTCACGATCGAATCCGCCCTCGAACACGGCCAATCGGCGAAGCACATCTTGAAGGTCCGGTTGGAGGCGGGTCCACGACCATTCGAACGTAGCCCGCAAGCTGCGATGCCGCTGGTCACGATCACGTTCCTGAGATTCGAGGAAGTCGAGATTCGAAGTGATTTCGTCGGCGATCTCGCCGGGACCGAGCATGTCGGACCAGGCGGCCGCCAGTTCGATCCCCAGTGGGAGTCCGTCGACCAGTCGACAGATCCGGGCGATGTCGGCGGAATGCTTTGACGGGTCGAGGCCCGGTTCGACCTGTTGGGCTCGTTCGACGAACAGTTGCATCGAGCTGGCTTCGTGGCTGTCATCTCCACCGTCGAGGCCGCCCAGGCTGATGACCGATTCGGCCGACAGCCGGAGCTTTTCACGTGACGTAACCAGGACCCGGATACCCGGGTTGGCACCCAGCAGTGCTTCGACGGTGGCTGTGCCCCCGAGCAGATGTTCGAAGTTGTCGAGCACGATGAGCATCGACCGGCTCGACAGGTAGTCGACGAGCTGAGACAGTGGTGAGTCGTCGCTGCTGTGGGTATCAACGGTAAATCCAAGTGCTTCGATGATGCCGCCAACGATGAGCGCGTCATCATGAATCGAGGCGAGCGGACAGAAAACCGCCCCGTGGGCGAACGAGCCGGCGACCCGGCGCATCGCTTCGGCCGCCAGGCGGGTTTTTCCTGCCCCGCCCTGGCCGAGCAATGTGAGCAATCGCACGTCGCCGGTGAGGTCGGCTTCGATGTCGGCCAGTTCCAGTTGGCGACCGACGAACGACGTGTGATACCCGGGCGCGTTGCGGACCGCCCCGGCCTCGGCCGTGCGAAGAGGTGGGAAGGCCCCGGCCAACCCGTGGGCGGTCACCTGGTAGATCTGTTCGGGCCGGGTCAGTCCCCGCAGTTCGTGACGTCCCAGGCTGATCAGGCTGATGTCGGCGTCGATGGATCCGACACTCAATTCCATCGTGGAAGCCGACACGAGGATCTGTCCCCCGTGGCCGGCCGCTTCGATCCGGGCGGCACGGTTTACGTCGGGTCCGAAGTAGTCACCGTCAACCAGGTCGACGTTGCCGGTGTGCAATCCCATCCGAACCGTGATCGGCTCGCTGGCCCAAGCGGCTTCGCCGAGTCGGCGTTGGGCATTGACCGCCGCACTGATCGCCGCGGCCGGGTGGGAGAACGCAACCATATATCCGTCGCCCATGGTTTTGACCGTCTGGCCCCCGGCAGCCGCAATGGCCTCATCAAGGATCTCGTTGTGGACCGCCAGGGCCTTCGCCATGGCATCACGATCGGTGTCCCAGAGCGTGGAACTGTTCTCGATGTCGGTGAATAGAAAGGTCACCGTCCCGGTTGGAAGATCTGCCACACAACCCCTTCGGCCAGGCCGCACTATAGAGGCCAGGGGTTCACGGCGCCGGGCGAATCGAACGAGTGTGCATCCACATTGCCTATGACAATTCGTATGCACACTCGTTCACGGAACAGGCCGCTCCTGCTGTCCCCGGTCGGTGAGTCCCGGGGACAGCACTCGCGAACTCGACTGCATCTGCTCGAGGCAAGTCCTAGTGGTGTCCGATGGGCCGGTGACCGCGCTTGACGTGAAGGGCACCCCGCGATGAGCGAATGCTCGCTCCGACCGGCCGTCTGGCGATGCTGGCGATAGCAGCCACCGTTCGGCGCATCGACGACGCCTTCACCCCCGGGACCGACACGTCAATGCCTGCCTGACCAAACCGGTGTTCCTGCAAGGCCGAAATGTGACGGAGTTCGGTTATCGGATACATCTTCTGCCTCCTTCCGTCGTACCACCAGAAGCCTCGTCCAACATCCAAATGACGCCAGGGGCCGGTGGTACTGTGCTAATAGGAATCGTCTCTCCGGAGAGAGGCGATGTCCTGAGTAGTGAGCTACTCATTTGTCTCCTGAGGGATGCTCAGGAATGAGACCACATACCGCTGGCAGTTTTTTCGGCGTTGGGTCCACGGGGGACGACGCGACACACCCTCTGGTCGGTCGTTCTGCCGAATTGGCCCGTCTTTCTCACGTGTTGAGGAGGCCGTTGCCAGCCGGGGTAGCCATCTCGGGGGATGCGGGTATCGGCAAGACCCGGCTACTGGCCGAGCTTGCCAACCGGGCCGTCAAGGACGGTTGGGCGGTGGAATCGGTGACCGGAGCCGTATCGATTTCCTCCATGCCGATGGGTGCGTTGACCCAATTGATTCCAAACAAGCCTCCCACCTTCTCTGATCCGGCTCAGTTTTTGGCAGCCATCCGCGACGAGTTCTTGCGCCGCCACGTAGGTGACCGGTTGTTGTTGGTGATCGACGATGCCCCGCGCCTCGACACGGTCTCGGCGCAATTTGTAGCCCAGTTGGCGGTGATGGGTTACTGCCTGGTTGCGTATACGGCCCGCACCGGTGAACCGCTGGCTCCTCCGATCGAAGCGCTGGCCAGGGACCAAATAGTGGACGAGATCGTTCTGGGCCCACTCGCCGATTCCGACATCGAAGTGCTGATCGGAACTGCTCTGGAGGGACCGGTCGATCCGGTCGGACTC
>CAJQPD010000322.1 GCA_905480085.1 uncultured Acidimicrobiia bacterium | reverse complement strand
ATCGGGGTCCAGGAGGGTCGTCATCGTCTCCCGCCCACTCCGTTGTAAAGGTCCTGGTTAGGGGGCACGCTGGTCGAGGGTCAGTGGCCACTCAGCAGATTCGCTGGCCGGCGAGTGGTCTCTCTAGAGTCTCCGGATCTCACCTGGAGGACAGCGAATCGGGGTCGAACCCACTGTGATCGAAGAGACCGGGGACGAGTTCGAGGCCGGCCGGATCGCCACTATCGCGGGCGGGCATGCGGTGCACGACACCTTTACCGCCTTCCTTCCACCGCTCCTTCCCCGCTTCATCGAAACCCTGACGCTGTCGAATACGGCGGCCGGGATGCTGTCGGCGTTCATTCAATTGCCGTCGCTACTCCAGGCGTTCATCGGGCATCTGGCTGATCGGACTGCTTTGCGGTGGATCGTGGTGGCGGCACCTGGCGTGACGGCGACCGCGATGAGCCTGCTGGGTTGGGCACCCGGTTATCCGGTGCTGGCTCTCCTGCTGCTGGTGGCCGGGGTGAGCGTTGCCGCCTTTCATGCGACCGCACCCGTGGCCATCGGCTTTCTCTCTGGCCGTCGTTTGGGCAGGGGCATGGGGTATTGGATGGTGGGCGGTGAACTCGGTCGCACGCTCGGTCCGCTGGTGGTGGTCAGCGCACTGGCCGTGATGTCGCTGCGATCGATGGCCTTTCTGGCATTGGCGGGCATTGCGACGTCGGTGGTCCTTCACGTTCGGCTGCGCGACGTACCATTGCGAAGCCGCGGCGACAGCGAACCGATTCATTGGCGAACTGCGGTTCAGGCCATGCGGGGCGTGATGCTGGTGCTGGCGGCTCTGGTGGCGTTGCGCAGCATGATGATGATGGCCGCGACACTCTTCATGCCGGTTTTCCTCACCGAGGAGGGCAGCAACCTGTGGGTAGCCGGTGCGGCCCTGTCGATTGTGGAAGCGGCCGGAGTGGTCGGAGCCTTCGCGGGTGGGTGGATCAGCGATCGAGTCGGCCGGCGCGCCGTGCTGGTGTTCAGTCATGTGGCGGCCCCCATCTCGCTTGGGCTGTTTATGGTGGCCGATGGTTGGGTCAGAATCGCCTTGCTCCCGATCGTTGGCCTGACTCTGCTGGCGATCCAACCGGTGCTGCTGGCACTCGTTCAGGAACAGTTCCCCGACAGTCGGGCGCTTGCCAATGGGGTCTATCTGTCGATCAATTTCGCAATCCGGTCGATAGCTGCGGTGGCCTACGGGGCGGTAGGTGATGCCTTTGGTCTATCGACGGCGATGCTGATTGGGGCCATTGCGATGTTCGCCGGCCTGCCGCTGATCTGGCTGCTCCCCCGGGATCAAGGAGCCCAGTCGTTGGTGTCGCCTTAGGCGACGAGCACGTCGTGTTCGGCAATTGCTTCGGAGGGAAAGCAGACAAGCGAGTGACCGTATTCGTCTTCGGTCCTCGTGAAGACGGTGACCGTGTCCTGGCCCCACAGCACGACTTCTCCCACGTAGGTTGCAAATAGATCGCCATCTCTGACGATGAATCGATGAGTCATGTCGCCATCCCCACTTTGGTCGGTTGCCTATGTATCGGCGGATCTAGGGGTGAGCTGAGGTTTATTCCGGACAGACACGAGATGTCTAGTTACTGAATGGATCGAAGATACCCCCGCAAAGCGGGTTCGTTTCGTCGGATTAGAGGGGGGCGGCGCGTGTTGTGGTGCCGCCATGAGGATGCGTGCTCGGTGTTCTTCCCAGTGACTCGAGGCTACTCGGAACTGCCGGTGTCCGTGCAGCAGTTCTGGGACAGTTCGACGATCGCCTGGACGCTCTTCACCGGTTCTTCGGAACCACTATCGACTACGAGATCCGGGTTAACAGAAAAGGGCCGCTCATCTGAGCGGCCCTTTTCGCAAATAAGGTTCTTAAGCGGTTGTCGCTAGACGACCCGAACGTTCTGGGCTTCATCGCCCTTACGTCCGGCGCCAATCTCGAATTCGACCGTTTGGCCTTCTTCGAGCGACCGGTAGCCGGCGCCTTCGATATTGGAGTAGTGGACAAAGACGTCTTCGCCGTCTGCTCGCGAGATGAAGCCGAAGCCCTTCTCAGCGTTGAAAAATTTCACAGTTCCCTGTGCCATTGCGATTTCACTTCCTAAAAGAGCAGCCAATCTTCGGCCGCTATTAGTGAACAGTCTACGGCTAGATCCCAATTGTCCAAAACGAGTCTTAGTTCTCTAGTGTCGAAAGAGCCAGGATCAGGCGTCGTTTGGCCTCTGAAGCGACCTCGGCGAGGGCGGCGTTGTCGGTCACGCCCGACATGAGTTCCGGTTCCATGGCTGCCACGATCGTGCTGCCACCCGATTCGTACACCGCAACGTTGCACGGCAAGAGCAGGCCGATTCCTTCTTCGATCTCAAGAGCCTGGTTGGCGAGTACCGGATTGCAGGCCCCGAGGATTCGGTAGGGAGCCCGGATTACATCGATATTCTTCTTGAGGGTTTCGGCGACGTCGATTTCCGTCAAGATGCCGAACCCTTGCTCGGCGAGCGCCGAGCGAATGGCGGCCTCGGCAGCTTCCATCGACAGGTCGGTACGAACGGTCATGCCATATGAGTGGGTTTCCATGAGCTGCCTTCTGGTTGGTGAGATCAGTATATGCGTTCTTTCGCATGTAGTGAATTTTGCGGGCTTTACAAACTTCTGTTTTCTGGTTCACGGGCACTTTCTGGTTCACGGGCACGGTGGACCCGGCTGCGGCCGATCTGCGACATGCCGATGGGTCGCTGAAAGAAGCCCGATCGATCGCCAGAGAACTGGTTCAATTCATCCGCCCGGTGGTTGACTTCTAGACCTACCCCACTTTGTACGCTGACGTCCGGTACGCCCGTTTTGGGCGTCGGCGTGGTTGAGGGCCGGTGCCAGGGAGAGAAGAGGCCTGCTGCGTATTATGGCGCCCATGTGGACCTGGATCGGTATCGGACTCGCCGGAGCGCTCGTTCTCGTTGCCGTCCACGACCTGGTTCAGACCAAGCACGCCATCCTCCGCAGCTTTCCGGTCGTGGGACATCTCCGCTACCTGCTTGAGTGACTCGGCCCGGAACTTCGCCAGTACATCGTCACGCAAAACGACGCCGATCGACCCTTCAGCCGGGACCAACGACGTTGGATCTATTCGTCGGCCAAGCAAGAGAACAACTTGTTCGGGTTTGGTACCGACAACGATCTCGATCTCCAGCAGAACTACGTCATCATCAAACACGCCGCGTTTCCGAAGTCTGACAAGACTTTCGATGACGGTCAGATGATTCCTGCCGCCAAAGTTCTCGGTGGTTCGCGCCGCCGCCCAAAAGCCTTTACGCCTCTGTCGATCGTGAACATCTCGTCCATGAGTTATGGATCCCTATCCGGGGCGGCAGTAACCGCCCTCAACAAGGGAGCCAAGCTGGCCGGAGCCCTGCACGGCTCGGGCGAGGGACTGCCGGCTGCATCCAGGCCCAGCGGTGCCACACCGGTCGTTGTCCGACCGGGGTTGCCACCAACTCCAAATGGCTCCAACGGGGCCTCGACCCCACCGACAAGGGCGTCCGGGTGGGCCGATTCATCCAGACCGTGCGGTTTGAACTGGGGCGTATGGCCAGGGCCTGTGGGGTAGATCACCCCTCACAGGTGCACGCCAACCAAATCGAAATTATCAATGGGATGACGGCCAGTCGGACCGCTCACGAGGTCTTCGTCAACCGTTAGCGAGGCGCTCCTCAAGGAGGGTCACGCGCCGGATGAGGGCCGCCAGCGCATCTGAGGGAACGTCCATGCCGGTCGTGAGCATTCGCCAACCTCGTCGAAGCTCAAGGGCCATGTTGCCGAGCCTCGTCAGGACAAAGACAAGCAGGAACAAACCGACGATCCAGGCAATGGCCTTGGCCCACCCGACGAAGGTGTCACGGACCGAGCCTACGAACCCGGTGGTTTCGTCGGCGATGGCGCGCACTTCGCCCGGCACCTGGCCGACAGCGGTCAAACCTTCCAGATTGTCGCCGAGGGACTGGCCGGCAGCTTCGATGCCGTCGGTCAATCGTTTCACCTCGACGGAACCGGGCAGGGTCACGTCGATGTCGGGAATGTCATACCCGAGGACCGTCGGCAAGGGGACCTGGAGGTTGCCGATGTCACGGATAGCGACCACCTGGCGGCTGACCGCATCGCGAACCCCGACCGCGTAGCCCCCCAGGGTCGTCAGCGCGTCGGTGGCTCCCGAGACGCTATCCCGAATATTGTCAACCCGGGCATCAACCTCGATGCGGTAGGACTCCGTGGCTGCCTCGACGGCGTTGATGGCCTGGTGGGTGGCGAACCAGATGGCCAGAAATGCCAATAGCGGGGCAAGCACCCGGATGATGATGAGAAGGCCGCGCACTCGTACCCACATGGTTGTCCTTTCGTCGACCCATCGACGGTACCCGATGCGAATCGCAACGGGTAGTTTCCCATCAGGAGTCCGGTTTCGGACAGGTACATATACTGGTCGGAACGGTAGGGTTGGAAAAAGCCAGAAGGGGGCTCTGTAGTGAAACTGATCCGGATTACCGCACTCATGCTGGTACTTGCCGCCTGCGGGGGTGGCGCCACAGATGTGGTGGACGATCCAGCGACCACCACGACGTCGGTTGTCACCGAAGTCACGGTGGCTGAAACCACCACCACCATGGCCGGGACACCGACGACCGTGGCTTCCCCGACAACCACGGTCGCCCAGGGTACGCCGGCATCATCCTCTGACCTGGCCGCCTTCCGCGAAGCGGCTGTCCAGTCCGCCGAGGCGACCTCAGGACGATTTGAGGCAAGTTTGATGCTGGCGGCCACCCCGGAATTGCCCCAAGCGTTCACGATTTACATGGACGGATCGTTCAATCCCGAACGCCTTGAGATGAAGATGGACATGAGCGACGCGTTTGAAGGCGCGGCCGCCACCGAAGGCATCGACCTTTCCGCCTTTGGAGATCTGTCCGATGTTCGGTTCATTTTCGACGGGGATACCGCCTACATGAAGTTCCCGATCTTTGCGATCATGGGTGTCACCACCGACTGGGTTCAGCTGCCAAGCGACGATGCGATCAATACAGCGGGGCTGGCCGGGGTTGAAAACACCAGCCCGGTGGCCGCCCTTGCCTCGTATCTCGACGCCGGCGGCGAGCTGTCGGTGGTCGGCACGGAGACGATTCGCGGGGAAGAAGCCACTCATTATCGAATCTTGTTCGACATCGAGGAGCTTGGGGACCTAGGTGGTGGAGTTACGATGGAGGAGCTGCGAGCTTCAGGGATCGACCAGCTGCCGATGGATGTCTGGATCACCGGTGATAACTGGATCTATCGATATGCGATCTCGTATGAAGAGGTCAGCGCGGCGGGAGTCTTGTCGATGCAATATGACCTGTTCGATTACAACGAGAACGTCGTCATCGACTTGCCAGACGAAGATAACGTCACGCCTATGGAATCGTTCGGGCCATGAGATCGTTCGACGTCGGTGAGCTAGCTGATCACGTGCTGATCGACCCCGAGGGGGTCGAGCATCGCCTCGGTGACCGGTGGGCGGAAGCGCCGGCCATGGTCCTGTTCCTCAGGCACTTTGGCTGACTGACCTGCCGCGAGCGGGCCGGTCAGGTCCGCGACAGATATGAAGAGATCACCGCGACAGGGGCGACCGTGGTCGCCATTGGAACCGGTGGCAAGCGTTATGCCCAGGCGTTCATTGAAGATGAGCGGGTACCCTTCGACGTGCTCCTCGACGAAGATGGGTTGGCTGCCGAACTCGTCGGAACCCGACGGCTCGGATTGGTTTCCATCGCCAAGCCGTCCGCCCTGGCGGCCGGGGCTCGCAGCCTGGCGGCCGGACATCGCCAACACAAGAGCGGTCGCCGACCCTTCCAGCTGGGTGCCACCCTGGTGATCGGGCCGGGCGACGAACTGTTGTATGCCGACTTCGAGGACCACGCCGGCGATCATGCCGATCTCGACGAGGTGATGGCGGCGATCCCCTAACGGGCAGCCGGTGCCCGCCCCATCGCGGGCGAGCACCACTTTACGTCGAAGTTGGCCGCGTCGACCAGGCGGGGTCCGAGACTGGTGACGGTCAGGAGAAGGATGGGCGGCGGGCGAGCCGCCACGTAACCAGCCCGGCGATGGCCAGGACCAGACGAACCTTGTTGGTCGCCCGATTCGTTGGGTTGTCTCTGGCGGCGGCCGGGGCTTAGCTCGACCGAGTCGTAGGACCGACTTGGGATACTTTGTCGTTATCGCGCCGGGTGTGGATGGCTTCGACGGGCGGGGTCGGTCCCGCCCCGCCTCCGTCTGCCAGGGCGCTTACTCCGACCGGCCCTGCGAAGGCCCTGGAGACGGTCGGCTATTCGATACTTAGCGACTAGCGAGCCAGCGGACCACGACCTCCGCGTGAGTATCGGTTGGGAAGATCGGATA
Organism: uncultured Acidimicrobiia bacterium; assembly: GCA_905480085.1. GTDB lineage: Bacteria > Actinomycetota > Acidimicrobiia > Spongiisociales > JAENVV01 > JAENVV01. The sequence continues at coordinate 12,205 of CAJQPD010000322.1, read as the reverse complement.
CCAGACATGTTCGATTAGACCGTCCAGGATCGCCATCGTAAGACGGGTGTATAGGCGTTCGCCACCTGCCTCAAACGTCGGCAGCTCAAGTGAGTCGGCCAGGAGAAAGTCCGGGTCGGAGAGGATAGGGAAAGGCAGGCCAAGGCGTTCGGCCATCTCCGACTGATAAGGGGTGTCCTGACTCGAGAATCCGAACACGGAAGCCTGGGCGCCGATGATGTCCTGGTACTTATCGCGAAAACCGCATGATTCCGGTGTGCAGCCGCGCGCTCCAGGAATCGCATCCCACCCATCGGGCAGCGCCACGCCCGGTCGCCCGGTCTTTGGATAGAGATAGATGATCGTCAGGCCAGGACGCATTGCAAGATCGACCGCACCGCCTCCGGTGGACAAGAAGGCGGACTGAGGCATGACTCGTCCGACGAGATGATCGGCCGCCCCATCGTCGATCGGCGCCGGCAAACCTTCGGGGAGCGGGTAATCGCTCGTCATGGTGCGACGAGTAACCCGAGGAGCGATGCCGCTCCGGCCCGCACGCCGGCTTCGATTGCCCGTTCGTCGATCGTGAAGAAGGCCGAATGCAAGGCAGTCTTTTCCGATACGCCGTCCCAAGCACCGAGTCTGATCAGTGCTCCAGGGATCTTCTGTAGGTAACAGGAGAAGTCTTCGGCTCCCATGGACGCGTCGGTGCCGACCGTCGAACCGGCGCCGAGTTCGCCCTCGATGGCCGACCCGGCGGTGGCCAACGTGGCCGGGTCATTCACGACAGGCGCAATCCCTCGACTGTACGTCAGCTTGGCGATCGCGCCGGTCGGAGCGACGATGGCCTGAACGAGTCGCTCAAGACGTTCCGGGATACTTTGCCAGGTGGGCTCATCAAGCACCCGGCAGGTCCCTGACATCCGGACTTCTGTCGGAATGACGTTGTCGGCCGAACCGCCGGCGATCTGGCCGAACACCATGGCTACCGGGATGCGAGCGTCAATGCTCCTGGCGAATTGGGCAGGTAAGTCGGTGAGCATCCGACCGGCGGCATGGAGGAGGTCGACCGTTTCGTGAGGCCGGGCCGTGTGGCCGCCGGGACCGGACAACATGATCTCGAAACGATCGGAGGAACTGGTGATCGCACCAGCTTTGAGACCAACCTTGCCGACTTCAAGCGAAGGGTCGACATGGAAAGCGAGGATTGCAGAGACATCGTCGAGAACGTCTTCGTTCATGAGCAGCTGGGCTCCCCCCGGGAAACTTTCCTCGGCAGGCTGGAAGATGAACCGGACCCGGCCGGGGAGTTCCATCCCGGCGAAATGCTTGGCGATCGTTACACCAATGGCCGTGTGGGCGTCATGCCCGCAGGCATGCATGACGCCGGGGGTTTTCGAAGCGAACGCCACATCGGTAAGTTCGTGGATTGGTAAGGCATCGAGGTCGGCTCGAAAAGCGACTCTCTTGCCTGCCGCCCCCACGTCGGCGATGAGACCGGTCCCGGTCCGCCGGGTGAGGGTGATCCCCGGTACATCGAGAGCCGTCGCGACCGCATCGGTTGTGTCCTTTTCCTGATATCCGAGTTCGGGATTCTGATGTATGGCGCGACGTAGTTCTGTGGCTGCCTCGATGAGGTCCGTTTTCAATTCAAACATGAGCGGCAATCCTAGGGTCTGCTCCGGTGGTCCGTCGAGCGCGATAGTCTTGCGGCGTGGACCACATCAGGATCGCCGGCGCTCAACTGAACCTCACCGTTGGGGACCTGGATACCAATGCCAGTCGCATTGTTGAAACGATCGCATGGGCGCACGCTCAGCAGGCCCGGATCGTGGTATTCCCCGAACTGTCGATTTCAGGCTACCCGCCCGAGGACCTGGTACTCCGCGATGGGTTCGTGTCTGCCAACCTCGATGCCCTTGAGAGAATTGCCGAGCAAGTCGGCGACATCGTGGCCGTCGTCGGCTTTGTCGACCGGGCCGATGAGATCGATGAGGAACCCGATGATGCCACGTCTCGCACCGTGGCGAATGCGGCTGCCATTCTGCACCAGGGTCAGATTGTCGGCACCTATCACAAGGTCTTGCTACCCAACTACGGAGTCTTCGACGAGAGCCGGTACTTTGTCCGGGGTGGCGCCCCTGCCGATCTCCACCGGGTTATCGGTGTGAACCTGGGTGTCTCGGTCTGTGAGGACATCTGGCTCGCCGACGGTCCCCCTGCCCAGCAAGCTGCGGCGGGAGCTGAGGTACTGATCAATATCAATGCGTCCCCTTACGACTTTGGCAAGGCGGCCGCCCGCCAACAGATGCTCGTAGGTCGGACCAGGGCAGCCGGAGTGCCCCTGGTCTATGTGAACCTCGTTGGTGGTCAAGACGAGCTCGTGTTCGATGGTGGGTCGTTGGTGGTGGCCGCCGACGGATCGGTCCTGCATCGCTCGCCTCAATTCGTCGAGGACCGGTTTGTGGTTGATGTTCCTTTGGCCGGCGTTGCTCCCGGCCCGGCAGGCTCGCTCGCGACACCCATGGGCCCGAACGAGGAGCTCTACTCGGCCCTCGCTACTGGTCTTGGGGACTATGTTCGCAAAAACGGCTTCGAACATGTCGTCGTCGGCCTTTCCGGGGGAATCGACTCGGCGTTGACAGCCGCGCTAGCGGCAGACGCGCTCGGCCCCGAGAATGTGTGGGGGATCTCGATGCCTTCGCGATTCTCCAGCGAAGGATCAATTCATGACTCCAAGGAGTTGGCCGATCGGCTTGGCATCCGTTTCAACGTGCTCCCCATGGATGACATCTTCCAGGCTCACCTCAAGGCGTTGGAGCCGGTATTCGCCGGAACCGAATTCGGGGTCGCCGAGGAGAACCTCCAGGCGCGGGTGCGGGGAGCCCTCATCATGGCTGTCTCGAACAAATTCGGGGGCATGGTGGTCGCCACCGGGAACAAATCAGAGATGGCCGTGGGCTACGCCACCCTGTATGGCGACATGGCAGGCGGATACGCGGTGCTCAAAGACGTGTTCAAGATGCAGGTGTACGAACTGTCCCGCTGGCGCAACCGCAACGGAATCGTCATTCCCCAGTCCATCATCGACAAGGCTCCATCGGCCGAACTCCGCCCCGATCAGAAGGACTCGGATAGTCTCCCGGAGTATCCGATCCTGGACGCGATTCTTGAGCGCTATATCGAAGAAGATCGATCGATTGGGTCGATCGTCGCCGAGGGCTATGACGAGGCCGTGGTTCGCCGGGTGTGCGGACTGGTGGATCAAAACGAGTACAAACGTCGGCAGGCTGCTCCCGGGGTCAAGATTTCGGTCAAGGCGTTCGGAAAAGATCGGCGACTACCGATCACGTCCAAGTATCGGGGTGGATGAGTGACGGTCTGGATCAACGGAGAGCCGTCGGAAGCCGGCACGGTGTCGGTGCACGACGCAGGATTTGTTCGGGGGGACGGTTGTTTCGAAGCACTCCGGTCCTATGGTGGCCGCGCCTTTGCGCTGACCGAACATGTCCAGCGTTTGCAGTGGTCGGCCGCAGCCCTGGGGATGACGCTTCCGGTCGCAGACGACCTTGAAGCGTGGATTGCGACCGCCGCCCGGCAGGCGGGGGATGGGATCGTGCGAGTGATCGCCACCCGCGGAGGACCGGATCAGACGGTGGCTCCTCCGGTCGTTGTCGTAATCTCGGAACCACTGCCGGCCCGTTTGGACGGCCTGGCCCTGCTCCCGATTCGGGCACCCTGGCACTCGGCAGGGCGCCCCTGGGAATTGGCCGGAGCCAAGACGCTGTCCTACGGGCCAAATGTCAACGCCAGCCGGGTTGCCAGGGAGCGGGGATTCACCGATGCCGTGCTCGTGAGCGATGACGACATCGTCCTGGAAGGTCCCACGTTCGCCATTGGCTGGGTGATCGATGGGGTAGTCGAGACCCCCGCGCTGGATCTGCTGATCCTCGACTCGATCACGCGTCGCTACGTCCTCGATCTGGTGGACGAGGTCATTGAGGGTCGGTTCCATCTCTCACGAATTGCCTCGGCCTCTGAGGTGTTTGCCATGTCGACGATCAAGGAAGTCGTCGCGGTGGTCCGCCTTGGCGAGCTCTCGTTTGAACCGGGACCGGTAACGGACCGCCTGGCGGGCGACTTTCGGGCAGGATTGATTGACGCCGGGTATACGGTCAGCTCCTGCGAGTAGGGCGTGCCTAGTCGGCCGACCCACATCCGATTTCGGTGGCTAGTCCGAGGAGGTCGGCGGCTGCGGCGGCGAACTCAGCTCGGGTGATCACAACATCGGGATCGCTCAGGGGCAGATCACAAGCGGCCAGTCCGAGCACTGTCGGTCCGGTGCGGACCGGAGCGGTATCACCGATGGCCGCGAACATTTCAGCCACTCCTCTGGCGGTCAGCGGCGCGCTGTCGCAGTAGCGACCGACTCCACAGTCGAACACGCTTACGATGGCGCTCAGGGCCCTGGTGTCCGTCGGAGGCTCGTATTGGATGATGTCCCTGGCCGATAGGTCGATTCCGAAAGCGTTGTGAATGAAGCTCTCAACGTCGGCTCCGTAGACGGGGGCGTCCGGGCAAAAGGCTGAACCGAGTGGCAGTCCGCAGCCAGTAACCAACCCCAGGGCGGTTAGCTCGCCGATGGCTGCTTCATAGGGGCTCCCGTCGTCGTCAACGTATGGGAGGCGGAACGGGCCGGTCATATCGAATGCGACCGTCCCCGGATTGACCGCCAGGCTGGCCATGGCTGCGGCGGTCGAGGTCGACTCGGAAGCCTGGAGCGAGGGGACTGCGTCAACCGCGGTCCCGTCGGGCATTCTCAACTCGAAATGGAGGTGTGGAACCGTACTTTCGGCGTTACCGGAGTCGCCGATCCAGCCAAGGAGTTGGCCACGTTTGACGGGCGTGCCAATGGTGAGGTCGGGGGCGATGCCCCAACCGGCGCCGTCGTCAGCCCAGAGGGAGTCATTGTTCAGGTGGATGTAGTAGCTGGTCCATCCATCCGCATGCCGAACAGCCAGGCTGCAGCATTCACCGCCAAAGAATGAAACCACTCCGTCGGAAACCGCGTATACGGGCGTGAGCTTTGATCCGCTTACATCGGCACCTTTGTGCTTCCGGCCGTCGGGTCGGTCGGCACCGAACCCGGAAATCACCCCGGGAGCATGACCAACCGGCGATTCCATCTCGTAGACGAACGGGCGACAATCCACCTCGGGTGTCTCGGGAGGGACGGTAACGGGGGGCGTGATGAGGGCGATCGGTGTACGGTCGCGACCGCCAATCGAAATCGGCGAATCAAAGGGCTCCATGTCGACGGGTTCCGGGAAGAGGTCACTGAGCGTGACGGGATCGCACATCGCCAATCGGTCGGCCGGGTTGGGAGTGGTTTGGGCACCTGCGACTATCGGACTCGCCATAAGCAGCCCCGCAAGCATCAGAATCCCCAAAAATCTGGTCATGCTCCCATACCCATATCGAACTAGACCCGATCCTTATACTATCGTCTTTTTGGGGCGGGAACCATAGACTTTCTACCTTCGTTAAGGACGGTATGAGAACACGAATCACCTTGCTCGTTCTACTCCTGTTGGCCACCGTTGCCTGCAACCGTGGTGATGACGAGGCCGTCTCGACCACTGCCCTTACCCTCGCCGGTTCGTCAGCCACCACGATTCGCTCCGGATCGGCGACGCAGAGTGATTCTCAGGCCACCACGACCCCTTCGACCGCCCCTCTGACAAACGGCTCAACCCCGGCGGCCGTGGATCCCATCGCCTATGAGGTGGCGTCGCTGAAGACCATGAACGGCGGGGTCGATGCCCTCATCGTGGTGGTTGGAGACGAGGAATACACCTTTGATGAGATGGAAAACCTCATGCGCGATATTGTCGAAGAGTATCCGGCTGCCAATTCGGTCAGGGTGGTCTCGGATCTTGCCGCGGTCGGTGCAGCGAGCCGATATGACACCGCTGACGCCCTGGCTGAAGATGTCAGTCTTCTCGAAGAGCACTTCCTGGTCGAACTGGTCGATGGGATCCGGCTGATTTTCCGAGGCCCATACGAACCGATGGGCCAGGCTTCCCTCGGATCGTGATTAGCGGTCAATCTTTGCCCCACAGGCGCCGATAAAGAAGAAGTATGAGCTCGCGAATTCTTATTGTGGATCCCGATGTGACGGCCAGGGCCGTCTCCGAACAGGCGATGATTGCAGCGAATATTGAAGTCGTTGGATCTGTCGCATCCGGTGAGCAAGCCCTGGCGGTTGCCAGGACCGCCCAACCAACCATCGTCTTGATCGATGTTGGTGTCGAGGGCATGGGTGCCGACACGACGGTGAGGCGTCTGCGCGACCTGCTCGGCTACCGCCTCGATGTGATCGCACAGATGTCGTTTTCCAACGTGGACTGTGTCGTAGATATGGTCGCCACCGGAACCGCTGCCTTCATCGTCAAAGGCAAACTCGACGATCTGGTAGCGGCCGTCCGGGCAGTGTCAGCCGGCTCAGGAATGTTGTCTGCGGAGGCCAGCCGGCCCCTGCTTGAAGAAATCCAGCGACGGTACGAAGCCGAGATAGAACGTAATCACGAGTTGGAGGCGACCGTCTCGCGGCTGGAAGCGGTCTCGGTAACGGACTGGTTGACCGGCCTCAAGAATCACGGGTTCTTCTGGGAGCGCCTGGTCGAAGAGCTTGAGCGGGCCAGGCGTTATGACCGCCCACTTGCTCTGATCATGGCCGACATCGACGACTTCAAGGCCGTGAACGATGCGTACGGGCATTCCGTCGGTGACGAGGTCCTGCGTGCCGTGGGGACGGCCATTCTTGGTTCGGTCCGCGAATCCGACATTCCCTGTCGGGTTGGCGGGGAAGAATTTGCCCTCATCATCCCTGAAACCGATATTGATGGCGCACTGCGAGCCGCCGAGCGGGTCAGGATGGCCGTCAACCACCTGAGCCTGCCAACGGTTGGGTCGGTTTCCATAAGCCTGGGGGTGGCGGTTCACCCGTATCACGCTGCCAACGGGGCGGCTCTCGTCGAAGCAGCGGATCGGGCGCTGTACGAAGCCAAACATGCTGGAAAGAACTGCACCCGACTGGTCGGTGGCGATTCGGGCCCGGTCGAACTCATCGGATCGATGGGTCCGGTCGTGGCTGCGCTCCTCGCCGCCCTGGGCCTGAAGGCTCCCCGCCTGGTGAACCGGTCCCGACGAGTTGCCGAGTTATCCGTCCGACTTGCCGAGCTGATAGGGCTTTCTGCGGTCGACGTTGAACGGCTGCGGGTCTCTGCCCTCCTTCATGACGTCGGCGTATTAGGGGTGCCGGAGAGCATTCTGATGAAGGCGGGGCCGCTCACCGACGACGAGACATTGGCCGTCCAACAGCATCCGATTTACGGATACAACCTCGTGGTCGATGCCACGCGTCCTGAGATTGCCGCAGCGGTGCGCGCACACCATGAAGCATTCGACGGCAGCGGGTATCCCGACGGTCTCAGCGGCAAGGCGATACCGCTTTTCGGCCGGATCGCCCATGTGGCGGACGTTTTTGAAGCGATGAGAGCAGACCGACCTGATCGTCCCGGACGACCGAGGGCGGCGGCGATTGCCGAGATTCTTGGCGGTTCGGGTACTGCCTTTGATCCCGAGGTTGTCGAGGCATTGATGAAGTTGCTCGAGTCTGACGCGGGATCCGGGGGCGCCACCATCATTGACTTCCCTGCCTGATTGGAGTCCGGTCGCCTGGCTGTCCTAGAACAGCAGGACCGATGCCATGGCGAGGAACCCGCCGAATCCGGTCAGGTCGGTTATCAAGGTCACGAAAATGTTCGATGCCAGGGCAGGATCCAAGCCGAGGCTTCGCAGCAGTAGCGGGATGCCGGAACCGGCCGACGTGGCGATGACCAGATTCGTGAACGAGGCGAGGCCGACGACTGCCGCCACCGAAACGTCCGCTCTCGTCAGTGAGACCGCGAAGGCGAGGGTGCCGACCGCCAACCCGGAGAGGGCTCCGATGGCGAGCTGTCTCCCCAAGATCCCTGGTATCTCGGATCGGGGAACGTCGTCTGTGGCCAGGGCGCGGATCGTGACCGCCAGGCTCTGAGCGCCTGCGTTTCCTCCCAGCGTGGCGACGAGGGGCATAAGGGCCGCCAGGACCGGCAGGTTGGCGATAACACCCGACTGGCGACTGATCGCTTCAAGGGTGCCGAGGGCCAAGACGAGGTTGACGGCCAACCAGGGAATTCGGTTCCGGACCGATTGAGAAATCGAGGAGTATGGGGTCTCTGATTTACCGGCCCCCATGGCAGCCGCGAAGTCCTCGGATGCTTCCTGCTGAACTGCGTCGATGACGGCTTCGATGGTGACCATGCCCAGTAGTCGACCGTTTGTCTCGACGACGGGGAGTCCGAAAAGGTTGTACCGGGTGGCGAGTTCCGCTACTTCCTCCCGGTCGGTGAACGGCGTGACGGTGACCGGATGAGCCACCATTACCCCTTCAAGGCCAACTTCTGGCGGATTGAAGACCAGGTCCCGAAACGATAGGACCCCGAGGAGGCGTTGCTCGTCGTCGACGATATACACGTATGAGAGGTCTACGAGAACTTCGTGCATCTTGCGCACGGCTTCGATGGCTTGCCCGGCGGTGATGGTTACCGGCAAAGCCGCCACTTTGGTGGTCATCAAGCCGCCCGCCGAATCCGGGGGATACTGAAGCAGCGACTCGACAGTGTTCGATATGTCGTCTGCCATGATTTCGAGCACGGCATCGCGATGCTCGGTCCCCAGATGGCCGATGATATCGGCAGCTTCCATCGGCGTGAGAGCGGCCAAGATCCTTGCCGAAGCTTCGGGCCTGAAGCCTTCGACAATGTCGATTGCCAGGTCGCTGCGAAGTTCGTCCAGTACCTCGGCCGCACCCTGGCTGGTCAGCTCAAGCAGCAAGTCGGAGGCGGCGTCTTCACCGAGCTCTTCGAGAATGTCGGCGGCGTCGGCCGGGTCGGCTTCGGCGAGGGCGGTCCATTCGGCCAGGTGGCTATCAAGGTATTCCTCAACCGCCCGCGGGTCGGTCTTCGCCCGTTTCCGTAGGTGGGTCGCGTGTTCGCGGGGGGTCCTGAGACGAAATTTGACCATGGATTCGTCCTCCCGGTTACCCCTGGTACGGCTTGATATCCATCACTTTGAGGGTGAACGTTCCACCAGGAGCCTGGTAGGTGACCTCCTGACCGATGGTCGCCCCCAGGAGGGCAAGACCCATCGGCGATGACGGTGAGGCGAGGACGTAGCCGCGAACCTTGTTCTCCGGGGTTGCGACGAAGTACTCCATTTCGTCGCCGTCGGCATCGACGGCGACAACGATCGAACCAACTTCCACCTTGCCGGAGTCGCTTGCTTCGCGCACTACGGCGTTTTCGAGAATATGGCGGAGTTGCCGGATGCGTGCCTCCATCATGCCCTGGGCGTTTTTGGCGGCGTCGTAGTCGGCGTTCTCGCGCAGGTCTCCGTGACTGCGAGCCTCGGCGATCCGCTCTTCGATCTCGATGCGACCGGGTCCGGTCAACTCGGCATATTCGGCTTTCAACCGCTCAAAAGTGGTCGGAGTGAGCCAGGTTGTTTCTTCGTTGTTCATTTGAAGAGGTTACTACCCGAAAAGTCCCGCAATGCCACAAATCTCATGTGTGTAGTTCTATGATCGGGCACAACGGAGGTGTTTGCGGTGGCGCTGACCGCAACGGAGGCGGCAAGACAACGATTCTTGAGGACCGGTCGCGGTTACGCGCGCCGTGAGGTCGATCATATGAGGCGTCGAGTTGCTGGATCATTGCTCGTGATCGAGAGGAACCTCGGCGAGGCGCTTCCCGTCACGAGTGACGAGATCCGACTGGCAGCTTTTCCGTGGGTCACCGGAGGCTACGACTACGAAGCCGTTGATGAGTTCCTTGAGCGGGCCGGCCGGATCGTCGGTGCCTATGAGCGGGCGCAAGTCGGGTACGAAGTGGCGCCTCCCAAGCCGTTCCAGCGACTCACTTCCGACGAAATCACCGGACTCGCCCTCACGGTCGTCTTCCGAGGCTATAACCTGAAGGAAGTAGACCGGTTCCTGAACCGGGTCTCTGGAACGTTGTACGCATGTGAGACGGGCAGACCGTCGCCGCTTGTTGACGCCTCCGAGGTTGCGAGAAAAGTGTTTCCCATTTCCATGCGCGGCTATGCCGAACGGGAAGTCGATGAAATCCTTGACCGGGCAGCTGAAACCATCAGCCGCTACGACCGTGACTTCGCAAGACGCTCAGAAACCGGCACCGGGATCTGAGCCGTCCCGGAAAGGGGATTCATGTCTGAGCGGCTTACTGCCTTTTCACATGGCGCCGGTTGAGCGTGCAAACTCAGCGCAGCTGAGTTGGCGCAGGTTCTGCGCCCCTTGCACAATTCCCCTGCCACACAGCACCCCGATCTGATCGTCGGAATCGAATATGCCGACGATGCGGGTGTCTTCATGGCGCCCGGTGGAGACGCGCTCGTTCAAACCGTCGACTTTTTCACACCGATCGTTGACGACCCGTTTGACTGGGGGCGAATCGCCGCGGCCAACGCCCTGTCTGACGTCTACGCGATGGGTGGCGACCCCCTCACGGCACTCCAACAGGTCGGGTGGCCCCGGGGGGTCATCGGCTTTGACGTGCTTGAGCGAGTTATCGAAGGCGGCCTTTCCGTCATGGAAGAAGCCGGCTGCACGGTCGTTGGCGGTCATTCGATTGATGATCCCGAACCGAAATACGGATTTGCCGTAACCGGCATCGTTGAGCCGGGTCGACTCCAAACCAACGCCGGAGCCCGGCCGGCCGATCAACTGGTTCTGACCAAGCCACTCGGGACGGGCATCATCACCACGGCTCTCAAAGCCGGAAAGGTGGACGAGGAACTCGCCCGCTATTGCATCGAAACCATGGCTGAATTGAACGCCGGGGCATCGCTGGCCATGGCGGCGGTCAATGCCCACGCCTGTACGGACGTGACCGGATACGGTCTACTCGGCCACCTGCGCGAGTTACTCACGTCGGCCGGTGTAAGTGCGCTCATCGAGGTCGATCAGGTCCCGTTGATGGACGGTGTAGAGGAGCTGCTCGAGGCCGGGTTCTTCCCCGGAGGCAGTCAGCGGAACCTTGAAGAGGTGTCCCCGCATGTGACATCGGATGTTGAACCTGCCTGGCTTCAGCTTTTTGCGGACGCTCAGACCAGCGGGGGCTTGTTGATCTGCGTCCCGCCGGCCGAAGCTCAGGACCTATTGGATCGGCTTGAAGAACACGAGTGCTTTGAGAGTGCGGTCATCGGCGAGATCCACAGTGGGGCAGAAGGCACCATCCGACTCGTTCGGTGACACTCCTAGACTCGCGCCATGTCAACATACCGTATTGAGTTGATTGCCCAAGCGCTGTCGATCGGCCAGATTCAGCGGCATATCTTCCTGTGCGCTGATCAGTCGACGGCCAAGTGTGCCCCGGTCGAGCAGACGAACGAAGTCTGGCGGCACCTCAAGACGCGCCTCAAACAAGCGGGTGCAACAAGCGCACCACCGGTCTGGCAAGCCCAGCTCTCGATGCCGCCCATCCCACCCAATCCGGGCGACGGGTCCATCTTGCGCAACAAGGTCGATTGTCTCAGAATCTGTGAAATGGGACCGATCGCCGTCGTCTACCCGGAAGGCGTGTGGTACCACTCCGTGACTGTCGAGGTCCTGGATCGGATCATCGACGAGCATTTGATCGGTGGCAGCCCGGTGGACGAGTTCATCTTTGCCAGGGACGACCTGACGTGAAGCTGTTCAAGAGGTTGTTTTTCGCCCTGATTCTCTGGCGCCTGTTCGGGCCGGAGGTACGACCGTCATTTGCGCCAAATCAGACTCATCCCATGGAAATACCCGGCCGGACGGTCTTTGTCAACGGGCGAGAAGTGTTCATCCGGGAGGTTGGCCCGGTCGACGGGTTACCGATCGTGCTCGTGCATGGGTGGGGGGATCCCTCGAACGTCATCTATGCCAGGATCATGCCGGCTCTGGCCGGGCAGTTCCGGGTTATCGCAGTCGACAACCGCGACGCCGGCAAGTCGGATGCAGTCCGAAGTCGTTACGAAATTGCCGATGCGGCCGACGATCTGGCGGGCGTCCTCGACGCCCTTGGTCTGACGGGGAGTGCGGTGTTCGGGTACTCGATGGGCGGCATGATCGTTCAGG
>CAJQPD010000321.1 GCA_905480085.1 uncultured Acidimicrobiia bacterium | reverse complement strand
CGGACAACAAGTCCACGGACTTCGTACCGGACGACATCGTCGATCGGTTCTGCGTGCTCGGTACTGCTGAGGATCACATTGCCAAGCTCAACGAGTTGCGCGACCTCGGAGTCGATCAGTTCGGGATCTACCTCATGCACGACGATCAGGAAGCCACGCTGCGCGCCTACGGTGAGTCGATTATCCCGGCTCTCAACGGCTGACCCAGCGAGAGACCTTCGGCGGATAGGCCCGTTCGCCTCTGGACATGAACCGACCGGTGCGAAAGCATGAAACCGGTGGTGATCGGTCGCCGCCCGTTCTGTGAAGGGAGGTGGGGACGTGCCCACCATGAAAGACGCTGCCTCGGACTTTCTCAGCAGCAAACGTATCGCCGTTACCGGTGTGTCACGCCAGCCAGCCAGCCACGGGAGCAACATCGTCTATCAAAGGCTCCGCGAGCGCGGCTATGAGGTTTTCGCCGTCAACCCGAACGCCGAACAAGTTGAAGGTGACCCGGCCTTCCATGACCTGGCGTCGATCCCGGGTGGGGTTGAAGCGGTCGTCATCGGCACCCGACCAGAAACGGCCATGGAAACCGTCAAGGAGTGTGCCGAACTCGGCATCAAGAGAGTCTGGATGCATCGGGGATTCGGGGGCGGCAGCGTCTCGGAAACCGCAGCCGAGTTCGGCCGAGCGAACGGACTTGAGGTGATCGATGGGGGTTGCCCACTCATGTTCGACCCGACCGCCGATGGTGGCCACAAAGTCATGCGCTGGATGCTGACCCTTACCGGCAACGTTCCCAAACAGGTCTAGCAAGCAACCTCACAGTTCGGGTATTAGGTTGGCCCCATCAACCGGCGCAGAACCGGTTGAGTCTCTCCATGACGATCGCAACAGGAGCCGACCATGTTCAAGACCACCATTGCCGGAAGTCTCCCCAAGCCCGCCTGGCTGGCTGAACCTGAAAAGCTGTGGGCTGCTTGGAAGAGCGAAGGAGCTGAACTCGTACAAGCCAAACGGGACGCGGCCTTCGTTTGGATAAAGGAGCAAGAAGAGCTCGACATTGACACGGTTACGGACGGAGAACAGTTCCGATCTCACTTCGTCCACGGATTCCTGGAATCCATCGACGGGATCGATTGGGAAACGAAAACCACGATGGGCATACGCGATAACCGCTACCAGGTGGACGTCCCTACGGTGACGGCGCCGGTGCGGCGAACCCACCAGGTCCACGGTGACGAGGTCCGCTTCACCCGGGCCCACACCGATCACGCGCTCAAGTTCACACTCCCGGGCCCCATGACCATTTGCGATACCATCGCCAATGGTCACTATGAAACCAGGGCCGATATGGCCATGGCGTTCGCGGAGGTGCTCAATCAGGAGGCGAAAGAACTGGTGGCGCTCGGCGTAGACGTGATCCAGTTCGACGAACCGGCATTCAACGTGTTCATGGACGATGTGAACGAATGGGGCATCGCCGCCCTGGAGCGGGCCGCCGAAGGGCTGACCTGCAAGACCGCCGTTCATATTTGTTACGGCTACGGCATCGAAGCCAACATCCAGTGGAAAGGCACGCTTGGCGAAGAATGGCGTCAGTATGAACAGATCTTCCCGGCGATCAACGCCAGCCGTATCGACCAGGTCTCATTGGAATGCGCCAACTCGCATGTACCAATGTCCGTGCTTTCGCTTTTGCCAGACAAGGAACTGATGGTGGGGGTGATTGACGTGGCGACCGACGCCCTGGAGACCCCCGAGGATGTCCTCCGGGTCATCGAAGAGGCGATGCAGTACGCCGATGCCGACCGCATCATGCCATGCACGAACTGTGGAATGGCTCCGCTGAATCGGAACCTGGCAGAGGCCAAACTGGCCTCCCTGGCGAAGGGGGCCGAGTTGGCCAGGGAGCGGCACGGCTAGCTACCAGCCAGCCGAACGGCGTCAGGGCTGCAGAAAGAAGACCAGTCCGTACAATATGGCGGCAAACCCGACCGAGATCAGCCCGCCGTACAGAGCACCCTTCTTGAACTCCGGGATCCGCATCGACCCATAAAAGAGCCAGACCACCATCGCTACCGCTGCTGCGACAAGGAATCTCGGGAACGTGACTTCCGGGTTCCAGGCCTCCGAGAACGCACCAGCGAACGAGCTGAGAATCCCTGCCACAATCCACGGAATCACGGCGGCCCCGAGGCCCGAGATCCACCCGAAGGCCTGGCCATTCTTCTCTTGGTTGGAGCGCTCCTTGAGATCGGTCATCGTTCCAGTATCCGCCGGACTTCCCACATGGGCCAGTACCGAACGGCCCTTTCGGATCGCCGATGGATCTAGGCCCGCCTCTTCGACGCAGCTGTCGCAATGCGTTGGGCCATAGCGCCGAATATCACGGCGTGGAAGGGCACCAGGGAATACCAATAGGCCCGACCAAGGAGTCCGCGGGGAACGAACGTAGCCGTCTGGGTGAGTTTCGTTCCGTTCTCGGTCGGATCGGCTCGCCACGACAGCCACGCCTCCCCAGGCAGTTTCATCTCCGCATGCAAGACAAGCTCCCGGCCGGGTTCAAGGTGGCTAACTCGCCAGAAGTCCAGCGCCTCGCCAGGCCGAAGATCTTCAGGGTGACGGCGCCCCCTGCGCAGTCCTACTCCCCCGAACAAAGAATCAATGAAGCCCCGGAGGCGCCATGCCCATCCCAGTCCGTAGTAACCGAAGTCTCCGCCGACCCTACTGAATCCCCAATACACATCGGCCGGCGTGGCGCCGGTCATGACGACCCGCCGGTCTTCGAAGCGGGACCCACCTGCCCA
>CAJQPD010000320.1 GCA_905480085.1 uncultured Acidimicrobiia bacterium | reverse complement strand
CATGTAGACCCGCTCCCCCCGCTCGTACGAGCGAATAAACAGCGCCCCGGCAGATGTGGCGAGGGCCTTCACCTGCCAAAAGGCCTTGGGTTCGTACCCGCGGGCGGCCATCGCTACGCGCATACGCGCCATCTCACCACTGATCACCTCCAGATAGCGAACCATAAAACCCGCAATCGCCACGATGGATTTCGGGACACGCAGCCGGTTGAGGCCGGCCAGAATGTCTGGAATCTCCGTTGTGGCTGCCAGAAGAATCGAAGCCACTACGCCACATGAGCCCTTCGCCAGGATCGTCCAGGCGGCGAGAACCCCTGCCTCGGACAATCTGACTCCGCCAAGTTCGAGGAATGGGCCTTCCCCGACCAACGGGAGCAGCAACGCAAAGGCCAGGAATGGCACCTCAACGAGCATTCGCCGGGCGATGAACCGGACCGGTACGCCTGCCAATGCAGCCACCAGACCGAGTACCGAGGCGTAAAGACCAAAAGCCCAAACTGCCCGAGCCGGCGTTGCGACCACCGCAACGACGAACAAGAACAGCGCGGCCACCTTCAGATGGCCGGGCAATCGATGCACGACCGAGTGCCCATGAATATGGAGAGCATGCGCGTGGCCGCCACTCATACCGGTGACCTGCGTCGCAATATGGTGAAAGTAAGCCAGCCGAGAAGAAACGTCACGACCATACCCACCGCAGCAGCCACAATCCGGCCAACTCCATCAGAAAGACCGGCTGCCCCGTAGTTCGACAACGGGGAGGTGGCGGTCAAACTTCTCTGAGCTCCTTGTGCAAACCCCGTCTGCTCGGCCACCCACTGCAACCCGTCGGGGTTCGAGGAGGCGAAGACGGTAAGTGACACCAGCATCGCCGCGGCGACGCCGGCGAGTATCCAAAATCGTTTCATGGGCAGCCGGGGACCACCTTCGGCGCTCAGGTCGCTCGCTCCAAATACCAGATCAGGTCGGGCCTGAAGGACCGCCCCAACGACCGCCACTGTGATGAAGCCCTCGCCAATGCCGATCAGGAGATGGGAGCCAGCCATGAGCAACAAGACGTTGAAAAGGTTGACTCCACCGACCCCACCGATGGCGTATTCGACGACAAACATAACGGCGGACACCACCACGGACAGGGTCGCCGCCACAAATGAAGCACCGAGAACTGCCCGCCGGGACGGCCGGAATGGAGCCCGGACCAATCGGAACATGAACCAACCACTCAGCGTCGTAACCACGGCCATGTTGATCAGGTTTAGGCCGAGTGCCGAGACCCCGCCATCGGCGAACAACATGGCCTGGAGAATGATCACAACTGAGACGACCACCACTGCCACTGATGGACCCATCAAAATGGCCGCAAGCGCACCGCCGAGTAAATGGCCGCTCATGCCTGGGAGCACCGGGAAGTTGAGCATTTGCAGCACAAATACGAAGGCCGCCACCAGTCCTGCCAGAGGGATCTGACGGTCTTTGAGACGAGCTGCTGATTGGCGGAGCGCTCCACCGACTCCGCCGACGGCAATTACTCCCGCCCCAAGCGACGTCGTGCCGTTAATAAAACCATCGGGAATGTGCATGGGATCGCCTCTTGCAAGCTGGTTGCAATAACTATACGGCGATTCCGGGCGGACCGTGAATCAGGTTATCCGGCCGTCTCGACAAGGGCGTCGAGTTCCGCCCGAAGATCCGCCTCGCTGGCTGCTCCAGCCCACGAGGTCTTCACAATTCCATCGTGGGTGATGAGCACGGATACCGGTTGATAGGGAACCCCGTAGGCAGAAAACACCTTCTCTTCGGCGTCCAACCCCCACAACACATTGCCAGACGGGAGCAGTTGAGATGCCCGTTCGGTCGTGTCTTGCAGGGATCCCTTCCAGGCCACCGCCAGGAACGTCACTTGCTCTGCATAGTCAGCAGAGACTTTGTCGATAACGGGTAACTCCCGCTGGCAGGAACTTCACCACTCGGCCCAGAACACCATGTAGACCGGCCGGGACCCTTCCGACAAGGTGAAGGTCGACCCGTCTGCGAGTACCAGTGAAAAATCAGGGGCGACCGGCCCCTCTACCCCGGACGGTGCCGGCTCCCCAGGAGACACAGCGATATCTCCGGTGACGACTGAAGTCGTCTCTGTGCCTGGCCCCGCAACCACACTCGTGGCCGTCGTCCCGGCTCCGACAGAGGTGTCGGACCCACAGGCTCCGAGCACAAGGCCGAGAACGACGAGAAGGTTGACGGTTCGGTTCATACCGGCCAGTTTGCAGCAAATCGAAGTTTATCTCAACCTGAGTTCCCCGAATGTTCACAATCCCGACAGTATCCGCCGAGCGCAAAATGGGAGGGGTTGACGGTGAATCCGTAGGAAGCGTGCAGTTCCCTGAAGAACCCCTCCAGCGCCCCGGCAGGTACGTCGATGGTGGAGCCACACGTGTCGCAGGTCAAGTGGTGGTGAGGTTCTGACTCACTCAGGTGGATAACCCCCGGGCCGTGCCCGAGATGGACATGATGAGATCCCCAGCCGTTCGAAGACCTCAAGGGTCCGATAGACCGTCGAGGGGTTGATGGCCTGTTTGGCAATCTTCTGGGCCTCAGCGTGAACTCCCGCCGAGGTCAAATGTTCGTCATGCCCGTCGGCAATGACCTGGCAAATCGCCCTACGGGCGGCGGTTACCCGGAGGCCCTCCGCCCGCAAGACGGCGATCAGGTCATCGGCGGCGACCTGCATTACCGATCCATCTCCTGGCTGAGGGTGACAACCCTTTGGAGCACCTTTTCGGCAGCCCCCGAATCAATGGAGGCTTCGGCGAGCGGGATCCCATCGGCAATCGATGGGGCTTTACCGGCCGCCGCGATCCCGACCGCCGCATTGAGGACCGCAATGTCTCGCCGGCGTCCGGCCTCGCCGGCCAGCACGCTTCTCAGGATCGTGACGTTCTCGGCCGCGTCACCACCCACAAGGTCCTCCAGCTTCGCCCGCTTGAGTCCATGATCGGCCGGCTCGAAAGTCGACTTCCTGATGACACCGCCGTTGAACTCAAACAACGTCGAAGGACCGATCGTCGACAGCTCGTCGAGACCATCGTCCCCATGGAATGCAAAAGCCCGAACCGCACCAAGGTTGGCCAGGACACCGATCATCTTCTCGGCCATTTGTGGGTCAGCCACGCCGAGTGCCAGGTGTTGAGCTGTGGCAGGGTTGGTCATCGGACCGAGAAAATTGAATACCGTCGGAATCCCGAGTTCCGATCGCACAGGACCGGCGTGCCTCATGGCCGGGTGGTAGTTCCGGGCGTAGAAGAAACCGAACCCCTCTTGTTCGATGAGTTGCACCGTCTTGGCCGGTTCGAGGTCTATCACCATGCCAAGGGCTTCGAGAACATCAGCTGATCCGCACTTCGAAGAAGCCGACCGATTGCCGTGCTTGGCCACCGTGCAACCCGCTCCTGCCGCAATAAACGAGGCCGTGGTTGAAATATTGAACGTCCCGAACCCATCTCCACCGGTGCCAACGATATCGAGCACCGGGCGGTCTATCGCCACGCGAATGGAGGCTTCGCGCATCGCCTCGACGAGACCCGTGAGCTCGTCGGTCGTTTCGCCTTTTATGCGAATGGCGACGATGAACGCCGCAATCTGAGCGGGGGTCGCCCGGCCCGACATGATCTCGGTCATCGCTCGATGGGCCTGATCTCTCGTCAGGTCGGTGCCCTCTGAAAGCGGTTTGAGCGTACTTGACCACTGCATAACGTCGATCTCCGGGCTACTTGGGTGTTGCGCGCATCGTAGTCGCCGGACCCGCCCGTGCAGACTGACAACCGGTAGCGCATCAAGCAGACCGGTGAGGGTCAAGCCACCCGGCGCCGGCAACTTTCCGTCGGCACCATTAGGTGATCCACCCTGACTCTCCATCGTTCAGTGGTCCCGATGGCGATGGCTCGTCGCCGATCAGGGGTTGCGGTTGAACGGTCGTCCGGGGTGATACCTCATCACCACATGGGCTCTGACGGAACTACCCCGGAGACGATTCGATGGCAGTTTCGGTGTTCACCGGCAGTGGCACTACCATAGGACGGCAAGATCTCACGAATTGCAGAAAGGAACTCGCCGCGGTGTCTGATACGACCCTGTACTTCTCATATACGGCGCTCATGTCGCCATATCGTCTCAGGGACGTAGCACCTGGAGCCGAGTTCCAGTTCATCGCCCATCTCCCTGAAACGAAGCTCATTTTCCCGTTCGAGCTCGAAGCTGGAGCAGGCGCACTGCCATCGGTTCGTCCCGAGCCGGGGAACACGGTCTGGGGGGCGATGTTCGCAGTAAGCGATCAGGACCTCGAAGCGATCAGCACGGCTGAACTCGAAGAGCTGCGCTCGATAACCTACGACTTCAAGGCGGTCGATCGCGAAGGCAAGCGTCACAGCGTTGTTACCCACATCCATGCGGATAGCTCCGATCGCGTGGCCCATCCCTCGAAGAAGTACATGGGCCAGATCGTTCTGGGTGCCCGACAT
>CAJQPD010000319.1 GCA_905480085.1 uncultured Acidimicrobiia bacterium | reverse complement strand
CGCGTCGGGGGCGGCCCCGGTTGCTCGGGCCCAAGGCACCGCCGACTACTCGAACACGAACGTTCAGGTCGAGGGCGTTGATGAAGGGGATATCGTCAAAACCGATGGGAACCGGATCTTCACCCTGGCCGATACCGGACTCGAAGTAGCCGTGGTTACTGCCGACGGTGTCGAGTTCACCGACTCGCTTCGCCTCGATTGGTGGCCACAGTCGATGCTTCTTCATGAGGACACGCTTGTTCTCATGGGTGTCGTCTGGTCGGACAGCGGCTACCGCTACGGCGGTGGCGGCTACGGAGGGAACACCACCAAGATTGTCGAAGTTGACGTTTCCGATCCGACCAATGTCACGGTGCAGCGCACCCTTGAATTCGATGGTTCGTATGTCTCAGCTCGCTTGGTCGGTTCCGAACTGCGGGTAGCGGTCAACTCTTCGCCAGTCGGCCTGGCTTTTGAGCAGCCGCAAGGGTCTGGCTTGCGAGCCGAGCGCGATGCCACCGAAGCCAACATTGCCGTCATCAAGGCGTCTGATCTCGATAACTGGCTTCCCTATTACATCCTCAAGGATGGCTCGACCGAAACCGAAGGACGCCTGCTCGATTGCGCCGGCGTCATGGCGCCCACCACGTTCTCGGGGGTTGACACCTTGTCCTTGTTGACCTTTGACCTGAATGGTCGGGGAGTGGCAAGTTGGGACTCAGCCGGGGTGGTCGCCACTGGAGCGACCATGTATGCCAACGAGGATCGGACCTATCTGGCCACAGCCCGTTGGCAGAACTGGGCGGTGCTTGCAGAGGATGATGCTCGTGCCGAGGCTGATGAATTCAGCACCGACATTCACCTGTTTGACTCGTCTGGCTCGACCCCCAAGTACGTCGGATCAGGAACCGTTCCCGGTTTCCTGCTGAATCAGTTCGCCATGGACGAGTTCGATGGGCATCTGCGAGTGGCATCAACCACCACGCCAAACTGGTGGGGTTGGTCGACGACCGACTCGCAAAGCCAGGTCACCGTGTTCGAACTGACCGGTGGAGACCTATCTGAAGTCGGTTCCGTCGACGGGCTTGGCAAGAATGAGCAGATCTACTCGGTCCGCTTCATGGGCGATACCGGCTATGTCGTTACATTCCGTCAGACCGACCCGTTGTATGTTGTCGACCTGTCTGATCCAACGAACCCGACCGTGTCTGGTGAGTTGAAAATCCCCGGCTATTCGGCGTACTTGCACCCGGTCGGCGAAGGCCGCCTGCTCGGAGTCGGCCAGGCTGGAAACGAAGATGGCCAGACCCAGGGCACCCAGGTCTCGTTGTTCGATGTCTCTGATCCTGCCAACCCGAAACTTCTCGACACGGTCATGGTCGAGAACGCTTGGTCGGCGGTCGAAGGTGATCACCTGGCATTCACGTTGACCAATGGCGTGGCCTACGTACCATTCGAGTCGTGGCTGTGGGATGAGAAAACCGAAGAGCAAACCTTCGACACGGGAGTCATGGCCGTCACCGTGAACGACAACACGCTCGACCTGTCGTCGATCCTGCGCCCGGTGGCGGATGGGCCGATCGACTGGAACGAGAAAACGTTCGAAGAGAGGGGCATCGCCCCTGATCCGTGGCGGATGGGCACCCGTCGGACAATCCGGATCGACGATCGCCTCTACCTTATAACGAACGGCGGTATTGCGGTCTTCGATGTTGAAGGCTTCGAGCGAGTCGTTTACTCAGAGTTCTAAACCACCCGAAGGCGGGTCGCCAGGTGCTCCCAGCATCATCTGGCGGCCCGCCTTCTGCGTTGTCGGCCGCCGGGCGGCAAACGCATGGCCCGTTGGCTAGCCTCGAATGGAGGCGTCCAGGATCATGGAGGGGCAGTGGAACACACACCGGCAGAACGTATCAACTGGCAAGCGTCAGGCAATGAGCACTTCACGGGATCGGTTTCGAACGGTCCGCTATCGAGAGCCGCCGACCGAAGTCTTACCGCGCTTGCTGTCATGTTCCAGCCGGGAGCTCGTTCAGATTGGCATTCGCACCCGGACGGCCAGGTCCTGTACATCACG
This sequence comes from uncultured Acidimicrobiia bacterium, assembly GCA_905480085.1. Lineage (GTDB taxonomy): Bacteria > Actinomycetota > Acidimicrobiia > Spongiisociales > JAENVV01 > JAENVV01. The sequence continues at coordinate 3,414 of CAJQPD010000319.1, read as the reverse complement.
TCTGGCGCCGGCCGGGTGCAGACAGAAGATGGGCAAACGGTCAATGTGTCAGCCGGCGATGTCGTTTATACCCCGCCTGGTGAGAAGCACTGGCACGGCGCCTCCGAGACCAGCCACATGATGCATCTGTCCCTGACGACCGGCGGAGCAACCGAATGGCTACCCGGCAAGGTCAGCGACGAGGACTATCGACGCTAGACGCGCCCGAGTCGCGCCGTGAGGTGTTTCGTCAGGGGCTCGCCGACCGCCTCCATGGCGAACACGTACGACAAAACGTCGGCGGTAACGGTGATCGTACGAGTACAGGCCGACACGTCGACGGCGGTTGGGGTGGTTACCACCCGGTCAGACACGAAAGCGAAAACGCCATCTTCGATCGTTCCCGAGTGGACCTCGACGATGCCGGTCGGCTGAGCGATCGTGAGTTCAACCCGGCCGGGTGCGACCGACCGTACGTAGCCGGCTTCGGTGTGAAGGGGGGCTCCGGTTCCTGCATGTCGGGTCTTTTGGGTGTACACGAGGAATGGCTTCGTCGGGATGGTCGAGAAAGAGACCTCCTCGAGGTAGTCGAAGGATTCGATGGTCGGGTAGTCGCCGTGGCCCTGCCCCTTCCAGGTTCCAATGAGCGGCTCCAATTGGGCCGATTCGGGAGGAAGGTCACTCACAAATACACACCGGGATACTGTGGTGGTGGCTTCTCGCCGCTTTCGATGGCCTTCTGCTGCATCTCGTAGAGCTGCGATTGCGCCACCATTTGCTGGCTCATGAGGCTGGCCTGAATCCCATGAAAGAGCCCCTCGAGCCAGCCCACCAGCTGCGCCTGGGCGATACGCAGCTCGGACTCGGTTGGGGTGTCCGAGTTGAGGGGCTGGAAGATCTCTTTGAATTCTTCCTTGAGGTCATCGGAAAGTACGTCGGCGAGTTCGTCAAGCGAACGCTCGTGGATGTCGAGTAGCCGACGTCGACCCGCCGGGTCGAGCGGAGCGTGACGGACCTCTTCGAGCATCGCTCTGGTCATCGAGGCGATCCGGATGATCTTGCTTGGCTCGCTGATGATCGCCTGGCCGCCGGGCCGTTTCTTCTCGATAGGTTCGACTGCTTCTTCGACGCCGTCGGGGCGAATTGGATCAGTTTCGGTTTCCATATGACCAGGCTAGTTGGCTCCTGGGTTCACATGTCCGAGTGTCGCGGTGCATCCGGCGAGGAAGCGTCGATGAACCGGTTGCCTTTGCTAGACATTACGCCTAATGTTTTAGACACTATGTCCAGTCAAGGTCACGAGACAGATTCGGCAAAACCCCCGACCGACCCGCCGGCCGTGATTGAGGCAGTCGGGTTACACAAGTCGTTTGGCGACAAGATGGCGGTTCGTGATCTGAGTTTCACCGTCGGGGCAGGCAGGGTGGTCGGATTGCTCGGACCAAACGGTGCGGGCAAGACGACAACCATCAAGATGCTTACCACCCTTCTCCCCATCGACGGTGGCGTCGCCCGGGTGGCTGGATTTGATGTTTCGTCCAACCCCAGAGCCGTGCGGACCGTGATCGGTCTCGCCGGTCAAGCAGCGGCAGTCGACGAGATGCTGACTGCCAGGGAGAACCTCAGGTTGTTCGGGCGTCTCTACAAAATGCCGAAGGCCGACCTGCAGGCAAGAATTGCCGATCTCGTGGAACGGTTCCGACTTGCCGACTTCGCCGATCGTCCCGTATCGACCCTGAGTGGCGGCGAGAGACGCCGTGTGGATGTCGTCGCGGCGCTCGTTGCCGATCCGCCTGCCCTCTTCCTCGACGAACCAACGACCGGCCTTGACCCTCGGAGCCGCAACGAAATGTGGGAGGCGATTGAGTCTCTGGCAGCCTCGGGGACCGCCATTCTGCTCACCACTCAGTACCTTGAGGAAGCCGATCGGCTTGCCGACGAGATCGTCATGATCGACGAAGGCGCCGTCGTGGCCGAAGGGACCCCACGACAGCTCAAACAGCAGCTCAAGCGTGACGTCCTTGAAATTCACTTCGAGAGCGACCACGACCTCTCCAAGGCTCTGACGATCGTTGGTGACATTCCTCGAATGACGTCGACATCGGAAACTCGGGAGATCCACATCCCGATCGATGAAGGAGCGGGTCCGGCACTCGACACGCTGCGACTCCTCGGCGACAGTGGCGTGACTATCGCTGACTTTCAGTTTCGTCGACCCACCCTTGACGACGTGTTTTTGAGTCTCACGAATCCGAACGCCAAGTGACACCTGGAGCACCATGACAACCACCGCCTCTCCGGCCAGGCACAGATTTGACCCTGATGCCTCGATCTCTGACAAGGCTCGGGCCGCACTTCTGGACACGGCCACAGTCACGTGGCGCGACATGGTCCGCACCTCGCGCCGGCCAGAGATGTTGGCCTTTGCAGTGATCATGGGCGTCTTCTTCCTGGTCCTGTTCAACTATGTGTTTGGTGGGGCGATCGGGGCGGGAACCGGAGTCGACTACATCCAGTTCGTCGTTCCCGGAGTGCTGGTGATCACGGCGCTCCAGGGCGCCCAGCAGACGGGGACCGGCCTTGCTGCGGATCTTTCGGAGGGGGTGACGGATAGGTTCCGGTCACTTCCGATGAATCAGGGGGCGGTCATTGCCGGCCGCACCGTTGCCGACGCAGCCCGGAACCTGGCCGGCCTGGTCCTCCTCGCCCTGGTCGGCATCGCCATGGGTTTTCGTTTCAGTTCGTTTGGGGGAGCCGTCGCTTCCATTGCTTTGACCCTGGCCGTTGGGTTCGCGTTCTCGTGGCTGAGCGCGACGATCGCGGCCAAAGTCCGTAATCCGGAGATGGTCGGCATGTTGTCGATGTTCTGGCTGTTCCCCCTGATGCTGGCCAGTAGTGCCTTTGCCCCGCCTGAGTCCATGCCGGGTTGGTTGCAGGGTTTTGCCACTCATCAGCCGATCTCGGTCGCGGCCAACGCGGTGCGGGACCTCTCCCTTGGCCTTGATGCGGGTCGCGACGTTCTCTACGCCCTGGCGTGGGTGATCGGAATGTTGGCTGTGTTTATCCCACTGTCATCCCGCCTCTATCGAAGAGCCGCATGAGCGGGATCGCAGTAGTCGCCGAGTCGTCGATCGGCACCCGGCAGCGCATCGTCGAGTCCGCACTTCAGCTCATCGCCGAGAATGGCGTTGGGGGGGTGACCATGACTGCGGTCGCCGACAAAGCGGAGGTGGCTCGCCAGACCCTCTATAACCACTTCCCTGATGTCGAGAGCATCGTCACCGAGACCATTGAGACGCATCAGGTCGAGAGCTTTGGCATGCTGCGTAGCGTTCTCGCCACGATCCAATCTCCGATGGCCCGACTTGAGCACCTCGTTCGCCACTTTGCCGCCGTCTCGGTGCACCATCCTCCCGTCGTCGACTTGCAGTATGG
>CAJQPD010000318.1 GCA_905480085.1 uncultured Acidimicrobiia bacterium | reverse complement strand
CTCGACCGGCGTGGGATGAAAAGCGCGATTTCCGGCTCGAAAACCGTTCAAAAAATTGAATACCTCCTGACCCGTAGCCAACGGGAATTTGCTGATATAGACTGACCAAACCACAGCAAATCAGCGATCGATACGAACCAGCTGACGCGGCGAATTGTGGCCCTTTTGACATTCGGATGTAATCGCAGGGCGGGCGCACACTCGTTATCCTGTCCGTCTTGCATTCTTGCTCTGGAGAGCGACAGCTCGGCTGTGCGATGCGGTCGACTTTTCCGCTTCTCACCACTTTGGAGGACTGCCATGAATCTCAGAACCCAAGGACGCGAAAACGGAATGAGGCGAATTAGAAGGCTTACCGGGGGCATATTTATGCTTGCCGGCCTGATGCTGGTCTCGGGGCTCGCCCAGGCTCAGCAACCGGTCGGTCACCTTCAAGGAAGGATCCTTGACGAATCCGGCGGCTTGATGCCCGGAGTCTCGGTAGTGGTAACCAACGTTGCCACCGGTGCCGAGCGTTCGGTCGTCACCAATGCTCAGGGTTTCTGGAGTGCCAGGTCACTCCAGCCTGGTCCGTACGCGCTCATCGGTTCGCTGGAGGGCATGCAGACTGTGCGGCGCGAGGACATCGAGCTCCTCGTCGGGCAGGTTCTCGACGTCGACATGACGATGACCATCGGTGCGACCACCGATCTGATCACGGTCACCGGCGAGTCGCCGCTTATCGAGGTGAGCCGCTCGGAACCCGCCAGCTACATTACCGCCCAGGAAATCCAGAATGTTCCGATCGCGGGTCGTGACTTCAAACAGTTTGCCATCCTCAATCCGACTGTCAGAGCCGATCCCCAGCGTGGTTTCATCACCATGAGTGGGCAGCGGGGCGTCTATTCAGGCATGAACATCGACGGTGCCTCGGGCAAGAATGCCTTCTTTGGCTATGGCAATGGTGGTGAGGCCACAGAGAACGATGGCCTCGTCGTGGCGCAGGAATCGGTGCAGGAGTTTCAGGTTATCCAGAACGGTTTTGCGCCGGAGTACGGTCTCGACGGTGGCGGGTTCATCAACGTGCTCACCAAGTCGGGTACCAACGAGTTTCACGGTAGTGCCTTCTACTACACCACCGACGAGTCATTGGCGGAAGACATTCCAGCCACGCCGGTGGACAAGGCCCGCGATCCCGATGCGGAGGACACCAAGCCCGATGAATTCGATCGACAGAACTGGGGTCTGACAGCAGGTGGTCCAATCAAACGGGACAAGGCGCACTTCTTCTTCTCTTATGACCACACCAAGCGCACCAGTCCCACACTCCAGAAGCTGAACACCCGGGGTGCCTACGACGCTGTCTTGCAGCGTGCCCAGACCGAGCCGGAGTTCGCCGATCTGCTCATCGGCCTGACGCCAAACAACGACGGCGTGGCGGCTCCCGACCCAGTCAACGGTCGGACTGCCGAGGGTCTGTATCAGCGCGATGTGGACAACGTCATTCTGTTGGGTAAGTTCGATTTTTACCCCAACGATGTCCACTCGATGTCACTGCGATACAACTACACCGACTACGAACGCACCAGCACGTTTCTCGACGAAGAATCCCTCAAGCAGGAGAGAGTCGACTCACTCATCGGTGCGTGGACGATGGTGGTCGGCAATAGCGGTCTCAACGATTTTCGATTCCAGTACGCCACCGATGACTTGAACCGCGGCAACCTGCGTGACGGGTCCGATCTAACGGCTCTGATCCGATTTCGATCGTCTTCGGACCCGGATGGATTTTCGTCGAGCGATCAGCTGGGGAAATTCGACTTCCTACCGATCGTCGCCAACACGACTCAGTTCGAGATTCGGGACAACTTCTCCTACTTCTTTGGCAAGCACGATGTGAAGTTCGGTTTTCACTACGGCTCGGACAACATGGCGCAGATGTTTGCCGGTTCCCGGGATGGTCGTTACGACTTCACCACCATGGACAATTTCCTCAACAACGTCGATTCCAGGGTCCGCATCTACTTCGGCAACGTCCAGTTCCCGAACTACGACGAGAGCCAGGATGTCTGGTCCCTCTACGGACAGGACATGTGGAAGCCGACGGCGCGATTTTCTGTCAACTACGGACTGCGCTGGGGCAAGACGGACAACCCGAGCAATCTGCCGCACATCTTTCCCGAGGGCCAGAACATTCCGGATGACACCCACCTCTCGCCCCGCGTCGGGTTCGCCTGGCAGCTGAGTGACAACGGTCGCGATGTCCTCCGTGGCGGCTACGGTGTTTTCTACGGCCGAACCCCCACGTTGCTCTTCGCCAGTCAGATTCAGGAGAACGGTCTCTACCCGAACTATGGGCGGGTCACCGTTGGGCCCGGCCAGACTGGTCATGTTCCGCTTGGCGAGAACATCGACAACGAGAATCCACCTGTCGAGACGATTCCTTCGACCTCGTATCTGGACCCATCCTTCAAGGATGCCAAGAACCAGCGGTTCAACATTGGCTATGAGAGGCAGTTGGGTAGTGTCTGGACCGCGAGCGTCGATCTTCTCTACTCGCAAGGTGACCACCTGCAACGCAATTACAACGACAACATCGCGGTGCAGAGTCTGGATCAGTATGGTCGGCCGAACTACGGCGGAACCGAGGTCAGAGACGACCTCAGCCAGATCTTCGTCCGCCGCTCGAACGGCAACTCGGAGTACACCGCTCTCACCCTCAAGGGTGTTCGCCGATTCTCCGGCCGGTACTCGCTCCAGGCGCACTACACCTACTCTCGGGACGAGGACGACGATTCCAACGAGCGCAACGCCACCGATCTGACGGTCTCGAATCAGGCTGATCCAGGGTATGACTATGGAATCTCTGATCGGGATGTCACCCATCGATTTGT
>CAJQPD010000317.1 GCA_905480085.1 uncultured Acidimicrobiia bacterium | reverse complement strand
ACGCCGAAGCGGTCCCGGTCGCGATTGGTGACGGCAGCTAGGAGGGCGACCTCACCGGTTGGAGCCGCCGCCGGTGGGGGAGGAACCAACTGAATGTGGCGCCGAGCACTGCGGTTGCAGCTGAAACCCAGAAGGCGGTTGCGAACGAGCCGGTCGTGTCGAATAGCCATCCCCCCAGCTGGGGGGCGATGATTTGGGATATCCCGAAGAAGACGGTGATTGCTCCGAAGGCCGCCCCGAAACGGCGAGTATCGAGCGAGTCCGATACGGTGGCTGCAATGACGGCCGGTACCCCGGTGAAGGACAAGCCGAAGATGACGACGGCCACCATGACGAGGCCGGGCACCGAGGTTTGCGTAAGAGCCGCCGCGGACGCCATTCCCAGGTAGGCGGCCACCATGGCAGGTTGCCGACCGATCCGATCCGACAGGGCGCCATAGATGATACCGCCAGGGATCATGGCGACACCGAACAGGAGGAACGTTGCCGAGGCCTTGGCAGCCGACCAGCCCAGATCCTCTTCAAGGCTGGCAACCAGGAAGATGGTGAACAAGGCATACGAGATGCCGAAGCTCATGTACCCGCCGAGGAGTTGGGGCCAACCGGGGACGAGTTTGACTGAAGCCAGGTGGACCGGATCCTTCGACTGGACGGTGCTGATTCGCAACCACCAGACGGCCCCAAGAAACGCCATCAATCCGATGATCGCCTCGATGCCGTAGAGGGTCCGCCAGCCGGCATCGCCCTGGCTCGATCTGATGATGGTGGCGAGCACCCCGGCCGTTACGACGCCAATTCCGATTCCGGCTTGGGTCAGACCCACGGCCAGGCCCCGCCGGGCCGGAGTGACCGACGCCCCGGCAATCCCAGGAGCCGGAATCCAAATGACTGCGCCGGCGAAGCCGGTGACGATCATGGCCACAAGTAACCAGGCCAAGTTTGGAGCAAACCACGCCAGACCCAAGCCCGTCGTCGACAGACCCGTTCCGATCTTGATGAGGGTGATGGGATCGAGCCGGGTGGACGCGTAACTGGCGGCGATGGATCCGGCGAGATAGGCGACCAGGTTGGCCGAACCGACCGTCCCCGCCAGGGTGTAGGTGATGTCGAGATCTTGTTGGATCGCCGGCAACAGGACGGCGTAGGTGAATCTCCCGAAGGACTGGGCGACGGCGGATGCCGCCATGGTCAGACCAACCGTTCGCCAGGCTCTCATCGGGCGACGCTAGCGCCCCCATTTCTGAAACGAGTGTGCATCCATGTTGCAATGTTGAGTCTGGATGCACACTCGTCTCGGTTATGGGGGGCTTCGAGCGCTCAAAGTAATCTGAAAACCACCTGGCGCGGTGATGAAACCTCGCGTATATTTGAATTCGGGTGCACGGCTGGGGGCCGCATTTGAGGGGCAATGTATGCGTGGACCCAGAAACGGGCTAAGCCGGTTGGGTTTGCTATTGCCTACCAGTGGAATCGCCGCTGCTAGTTCCGGGGACGACGACCCGGCGACGCCGGAGCCTGACGGTGACCGGGGAACGGCAGGCGTTCCGGTGATGGCCGACCGAAATTTCGGTCCCCCAAAAAGCGGCCGTGATCGGCTTCGGGACCCGCTTGAAGAGGCCACGGGTGGCAAACCAGATCACGAGAGAACTCCTGGGAAGCCGCCGGGTCTGGCGGGCCGCAAGAAACCCCGGATGGTTCCTGGCAAACCGCCGAAGCGTTCAGTGCGTCACCGGCGTCGCCGCAACGCTTGATTCGGCTAAACCCGGGACTTCAGGAAGGCCGCCCCAATCGGCCCATACCGGGTGCTGGCGCGCTTGACTTCAAATTGGCGGCCTGGTTCGTTGGACTGTGTGCCGCCGGAGGAGGTTCAGCAGTGCGAAAGCTTCTGAAGATTCTGGTCGTTCTCGGGTTGGTGCTAGCTCCGTTGTTCTATGGGGGAGGAGGCTGGTACTTTTCGTCAGTCATCCGTTCAGACGCGCTTGAGAACACACCATGGGAACAATTCTTTGACACGGAGGTGGTGGCGTTCGATGGTGCGACGGTCACTCTCACCGAGGGCAGCCACTCGGACGACGAATTGTTCGAGTCGGGTGTGTACGGTTTCGAATGGCCCGCGGGATATGGTCAAGTAGGGCCAACAATCGAGTCCCGTGGTGGGACGGTCACCCGAGAGTTCTCTCTTATTTCTGGTGTGAACCCATCTATTGGAGCATTGGGTGACGTCGAAGCGATCGCCTTCCCGTCTGATCCCGGAGCGCTCGGCCGCACCTGGGAACCAGTGGAGTACGAATCCGAACTTGGTCCCATGGGGGCCTGGCGGGTTGATGGCGATGGTTCGACCTGGGCGATCTTGGTCCATGGCAAGGGGGCTGGCATCGACGAAGGTTTGCGGATGCTCTCGGCCATGGCGGTCGAGAATCTTCCGTCGTTGATGATTTCTTATCGCAATGATCCTGGCGAACCGGAAGATCCATCTGGTTTCTACCGGTACGGGCAAACCGAGTGGCGGGATCTTCAAGGCGCGATCGCCTACGCTCGAGAACAAGGTGCAGAAGATCTGGTTTTGGTCGGCTTCTCGACTGGTGCCGCCATCGTCCTTTCGTATCTGGAGAACGCC
>CAJQPD010000316.1 GCA_905480085.1 uncultured Acidimicrobiia bacterium | reverse complement strand
CCGCGGCGTCATCAGACGGTTCTGAGCTGACGTCTTTTTCGGTCATTTCTTCCAAATCGGACTTGCCAACGAGTTGCTTCCCGTCGATGGCGGCCTGGGCGATGATGCCGGCCAGGAGCTGCGCAGACCGAACGGCGTCGTCATTGCCAGGAATGACGATATCGACTCCGGTCGGGTCACAGTTCGAGTCAACCACGGCGATTACGGGGATGCCGAGCCGGTTTGCTTCTTTCACAGCCGTCGCCTCGACGTTGATGTCGATGATGAACAAGCAGTTAGGAATCGACTTGAGATTCACCACGCCACCAAGGTTGCGCTGAAGCTTTTCGTATTCACGGCTGAGCTTGAGACGTTCCTTCTTGGGCCGACCGGCAAACTCACCGGTTTCGTGCATGCGCTCCAGTTCACGCATGTAGAAGATGCGCTTCTGAATGGTGGTGAAGTTGGTGAGCATGCCCCCAAGCCAGCGATAGTTCACATACGGCATCGAGGCTCGGTCGGCTGCCTCAGCTATGGCACCTGCGACCTGCTTTTTGGTTCCGACGAACAGAACGGCGCCGCCGGCCGCCACTTCCTTCTTGACGAACTCGGCCGCCTCGTTGGCCTTCTCCAGGCTTTGGCGTAGGTCAATGATGTGGATCCCGTTGCGATCGCCAAAAATATAGGGCTTCATCTTCGGGTTCCAACGCTGGGTGCGGTGACCGAAGTGGACGCCAGCTTCCAACAGTTGTTTGATTGTGACAACAGACATGCTGCTCCTTTTGGTTGTTCCTCCGCACCGATGGGCAGGCTTGCCAGCGGGGAGACCGCCTTCCGCAGACGTTTGTCTGACCAATGGAAGTTCTACCGGTGCGTGTGTATTTGCCACCCGTTTCGGGCAGGACTCATGTTCGAGTCCCCGAAAGTGTAGCTGAAGCCGTGGGGAGCGAGTCGCTCAGTTGGTAACAGCCATGCGGTTACGAAGGCTCATGACGGCTTTGGTATGAATCTGGCAGACCCTTGATTCGGTAACCCCAAGCACCTCTCCGATTTCTGCGAGCGTCAAGCCTTCGTAGTAGTAAAGCGTTACGACGAGTCGTTCCCGATCGGGAAGGCGGTTGATTGCGTCGGCAACCACCCGCTTGGTCTCCTCGACCTGGAAGGCAGCTTCCGGGGTCATCCCGCGAGGATCAGGCAGGACGTCGCCCACCGATGACGAGTCCGAATCGCGGCCGAGGAGTTCATCGAGAGCTACCAACCCGAGCGATGAAATCTCACCCAGCGTGTCCTGAAGCTGATCGAGCGTCATATCCATCTTGTCAGACAGTTCTTCTTCAGATGGCGTCCGCTGCAGCTTGTGCTCAAGTTCCTGGAGGGAGCGTTCGATCTCCCTGGCCCGAGCCCGGACCGAACGCGGGACCCAATCGAGGGCCCGCAGCTCGTCGAGGATGGCGCCTTTGACACGATTGATGGCGTAGGTCTCGAACTTAAATCCACGCTCGAGGTCGAATTTGTCGATGGCATCGATGAGTCCGAAAATGCCGTACGAGATCAGATCGGACTGCTCGACGCTTCTCGGCAGGCCGACGCCAACCCGGCCGGCAACGAACTTCACAAGTGGTGAATAATGGAGGATGAGACCTTCACGGGCCCGTTCGGAGGCGGTGGACTTGAAGTCCACCCACATCTGTTGAACATGTTCTTCGGATGTCTTATGCCCGCGGGTGGCTTCGCTCATATGTCGCCTTGAGGTGGTCTCGAGTTATCGCAGTGTAAAGCTGCGTGGTCGCCAATTCAACGTGCCCTAACATTTCCTGCACAGCACGCAGATCCGCCCCTCCTTCCAGGAGGTGCGTCGCGAACGAGTGGCGCAGTGCGTGTGGGAAGGTTCCCGCACGTTGCTGGATGATACGCCGTATACCTCGTGGATCGAGGGATCTTCCTCGAATACCTATCCAGAGAGCGTCGTTCTCAACCGATCCAACCATCCGCGGGCGTCCGTTGGCGAGCCATCGTTCGATGCTTCGTACCGCCGGTCCACCGATCGGAACAACCCGGTCCTTGTTGCCCTTACCGCGCACGGTCACGGTATCGGCTCCCCCGATAGACGTCGTCAGCGACGCCAGCTCGGAGACCCGTAGCCCGGTGGCATATAGCGTTTCGAGGATGGCCCGATCACGCAGTTCAACCGGTTCGTCGCCGTCGATTGCCTCAATGAGCTCGGCGACCGCCCGCTGTGGGAGCGCTTTGGGAAGTCTTTGAGGAGTCTTCGTCCTGGCAAGTTGCTGGGCCGGGTTGCTGGGAATATCCCCACGGAAAGCCAGATCGGCAAAGAAACCCTTCACCGAGGATGACTTGCGGCGAATACTGCCCCGGGAATAACCGAGAGTGTCGAGGTAGGCCAGGAAACGTCGTATGAAGCGCCGATCGATTTCCGCCAGGGATTGAATGGACCCCCGGTCACAGAAGGCCAAAAATTGACTGATGTCGCGTCGGTATGCGGCGATCGAATGGGGCGACAATCCTCGTTGAACCTTTAGACGAACGAGGTACCGTTCGAATGATTCAAGCGCCCATGCGGGCGGATCAGGTATTTGGACCACCGCTCCATCCTCGTCGCTCCAGCCAATGGGGTCAACGACCCGCAACGACTTTGGCGGCCTTCTTCAAGAGTAAATCCGTGTCATCCCACCCAATACAGGCATCGGTGATCGACACGCCATGGTCGAGCTTCACATCCGGCGCCCAGTCCTGGCGGCCGGCGTTTATGTGACTCTCGACCATCAGGCCCATGATGCCATTCTGGCCAGACTTGAACTGGCGTAGCACTTCATCGGCGACGATCGGTTGGCGCCGGTGATCCTTCTTCGAATTGCCATGAGAACAATCGACCATCACTGGACGCTCGATTCCGTGCGCCTTGCCCCGAGCAACCGCGTCCTTCACGGCGACTGCGTCATAGTTTGGCCCGCTGGCTCCGCCCCGAAGGACAATATGCGTATCGGGGTTGCCGTTGGTTCGCACCATGGCGAGCTGGCCCTCGAAATTGACGCTGAAGAAACTATGGGAACGCTCAGCCGCCTTCATGGCATGAACGGCGACGTCGACCCGCCCGTCGGTTGAGTTCTTGAAACCGATCGGAGCTGACATACCACTCGCCAACTGACGGTGAACCTGACTTTCAACGGTCCTGGCACCTATCGCCGCCCACGACAGGAAGTCGGCGAAATACTGAGGAGTGATCGGGTCCAGTAGCTCGACTGCGCATGGCATGCCCATGTCGTTGATCGTTTGAAGCAAACGCCGGGATACTTCGATGCCTGTCGGGATATCTTCGGATCCGTCCAGTTGTGGGTCATAAACCAATCCTGTCCACCCCACCGTGGTTCGGGGCTTTTCGAAGTAGGTACGCATGACGATCAGTAGCTCATCGGCGTAACGGGTTCTCAACGCCATAAGATTGTCGGCGTATTCGGCGGCGACCTCGACGTCGTGAATCGAACATGGTCCGATCACCACGACAAGCCGCTTGGTGTCTCGACCGTGGAGAATGTCTGCGATCGCCTGACGGGAGTCGGCCACAAGACTCTCGGAGCGGTTGGGAATCTCAAGTTTGAGCTGAGATGGCCGCTTCAACGCGGCGATTTCCTTGATGTGGGTGTCGTCTACCGATGTCGGTATCACGGTTGGATTGTCGGTCATCTAAAGCTGCCTTCCAGTGTGAGCCGCTCGGCGCAAAAAAAACCCGAGCCAGCGGCTCGGGGTCGAAGTTCTCGTGCGATGGCTAGACGCGACTACTTCGACCCCGAAGGGCCAAAAAAATAGTCCGCGCTAAACCAAGCAACAGTCATCGCATGGCATAGTGACCAGGAACTCGCCGAATGTCAAGCCTCATTGCGGAACCACTCGTCCCGCCTCGACCCGCACAACCCCGGCGAGCTCCAATTCCGTAATAGCCACAAGGACGTCGGTGACCGACTGATTGCATCGCTTGGCCAACTCGTCGATGGGGGTTCCGGCCGGGTCGCAAGCAGCAACCAACGGTGACGCCGGAGGCACCCCGATCCCCGATTCAGCCCTATTGACGGCTTGGGTTTGCGGCCGTGCCGGCCCGAGAATCCGGTCGACGGCTTCGCGCAGATCGTCGACACCGAGCACCGGCCAGCCTCCGTCGCGAATCAACAGATTGCATCCCACCGAAGCGGGGCGACCGATGTCGCCCGGAACTGCGAACAGCTCCCGATGCTCGTCAGTGGCCATTCGGCCGGTGATCATTGCCCCTCCCGGCATACCGGCTTCCACAACGAGCACGACCGCCGACAGACCAACAATGATCCGGTTTCGGGGCGGAAAACGCCACGGCGAGGGTCGGGTGCCGGGCGGGTACTCTGAAATTACAGATCCGTTCTTCAGGATCTGCTCGCCAAGCGATCGATTCGCGGCCGGGTACC
>CAJQPD010000315.1 GCA_905480085.1 uncultured Acidimicrobiia bacterium | reverse complement strand
CGGTATCCACCGGACTCGAAACCAGCCAGGTAGGGCCTAGTCTTGGTTGCTCAAAAGCCTTGAAGGAGACATTGTGGAATACCGAATCGAACGCGACTCCATGGGAGAGGTTCAGGTGCCAACTGGAGCCTTTTATGGTGCCTCAACCCAGCGCGCCTTTGAGAACTTTCCGATTTCTGATCGAAAGTTCAGTCGTCGGTTCATCTGGGCTCTCGGTATCGTCAAGGCTTCGGCAGCGGTCATCAATGGGCGCGACGGATATGTTGCTGCCGATAAGGCTGCCGCCATCGTGACGGCGGCCGAAGAGGTTATCGCAGGCTCGCTTGATGCCCAGTTCGTCCTGGACATATTTCAGACCGGTTCAGGGACGTCCACGAACACGAACGCTAACGAAGTAATCGCCCATCAGGCTGGTGTGATCCTGGGAGCGGCAGCTGGAGATCGGCCTGTTCACCCCAACGATCACGTCAACTATGGGCAATCATCAAATGACGTCATCCCGACCGCGATGTACATCGCTGCCGCGGCCGCCATTCACGAAGATTTGATTCCCGCCTTGAAGAGCTTGCAGGAGTCGCTTGCCGCGAAGGCTGTTGAGTTTGCCGATGTGGTCAAATCGGGTCGGACTCATCTCATGGACGCCACCCCGGTGACGCTCGGTCAGGAGTTCTCCGGCTACGCCGCCCAGGTGGGGTATGGCGTGTCTCGGCTTGACAAAGTGGTCACCGAGGTGGAAGAGCTGGCTCTCGGGGGCACCGCGGTTGGTACCGGGCTGAATGCTCCGGCCGGCTTCGCTCGCGACACGATCGCTGAGATCGCCCGTCGCACCGGACTACCGTTCCGCGAGGCCCCCAATCACTTCGAAGCACAGGCGGCCAAGGACGCGGCCGTCGCCGTGTCGGGCACGCTGAAGACCATCGCCGTATCGCTGTTCAAGATTGCCAACGATCTGCGGTGGTTGTCTTCCGGGCCCCGGACGGCGATCTCAGAGATTCGCTTGCCGTCCCTACAGCCCGGGTCCTCGATCATGCCGGGGAAGGTCAACCCGGTGATGCCTGAGATGACGATGCAGGTGGCTGCCCAGGTCATCGGCAACGACGCCGCCATCACTTGGGCCGGTGCAAACGGCAACTTCGAACTGAACGTGATGATGCCGGTGATGTCGTCCAATCTCGACGAGTCGATCTCGATTCTGGCGACGGCGGCGGCGACCCTGCGGACGCGTTGCATCGACGGTATTGAGGCTAACGCCGATAGGGCTCGTGAACTGGTTGAGAAAAACATCATCGTCGTCACGTCCCTGAATCCGCACATCGGTTATGACAAAGGAGCCGAGATTGCCAAAGAGGCATTTGCCAGCGGCCGCAATGTGCGTGACGTCGCTCTCGAAAAGGGGGTCATGACCGCCGAAGAGCTTGACCTAGCCCTCGACCTTAAAGGGATGACCGAAGGTGGCATCATCGGGTAGTCATCGCTCGGTTGATTTTAGCACTAAAATGAGATAGGCTCCCTGAATGAACGATTTCGAACCTGGCGAGACCGACTGGCGGGAACAGGCTTCCTGTCGCGATCACACTGACAATCTGTTCTTTCCGGTCGGCGAAACTGGTGCGGCGGTCCTTGAGATCGCCAGGGCGAAAGCGGTTTGTCGAGACTGCCCGGTTGGTTTGGATTGCCTGTATTACGCGGTAACGACCGGTCAGCGGTTTGGCATCTGGGGTGGCCTCGACGAAGGGGAACGACGGCAATTGCGGCGGCGATGGGTCGCCTCACAGCGATCCACTCCCGAAGTCGACCTGATCGGCTGGCTGAGCCGGGCCAGCTGAGACCCCGTCGAGCAAGTCCTTGGGCGATCCTCGACAGTGAAACCTCAGTCGGTAGTGGCCGGTTCGGCGTCCCCGGCCAGGGCGACGTCGAGGGTGGCCCATGGCAGGCTGGCACACTTGATCCGAACCGGAAAGGCCTTGACGCCGGCCAGGGCCTCAAGTTCGCCGAGCACCGCCCCGGGACGATCCGGATCGACGATGGCCTCGTCGCTCGTCATCATGGTTGAGAACAACTGGCGGAGACGAGCGATCTCCTGAAGGTCCTTGCCTTTGATGGCCTCGGACATGAGTGATGCGGATGCCTGCGAGATGGAGCAGCCATGTCCCTGAACCGAGATAGCGGCCACGATGTCGCCGTTGATCGTCAGGTCAAGCGAAATCTTGTCGCCGCAGAGCGGGTTGTTGCCATCGGCGTGCCGATTGACGTCGGCAAGCTCGGCACGATTCCGGGGGTTCCGGTAGTGATCCAGGATGACTTCTTTGTACAGGCTGTCAAGTCCCATGGGGGATAACCTAGTTCGCAATGCCGAATAGTTTTGCGGCCAGCTCAAGCCCGGCCACGAGCCGGTCGACCTCATCGCTCGACGAATATACCGAGAACGAAGCTCGAGCCGTCGCAGGAATACCCAGGTGATCCATGAGCGGACGAGCACAATGGTGGCCGGCTCTAACCGCCACTCCGTTCTCGTCGAGGATCGTCGAGAGGTCGTGAGGGTGGATGTCGCCGAGCGTGAAGGAAATCGTCCCGCCCCGGATGTTGAGGTCGGTCGGCCCATAGACGGTGACGTGGGGGACCGTAGCAAGTTGTTCGAGAGCGTAGACAGTCAACTCTGTGTCGTGTTTACGTACGGCGTCCATCCCCAGGTCGGTGAGATAGTCGACTGCAGCCCCAAGACCGATCGCCTCGACGATCGGTGGCGTTCCTGCCTCGAATTTGTGCGGAACCGGCGCCCAGGTCGACTCAAACAGTCCGACCTCATCGATCATTTCCCCGCCGCCCTCGAATGGTTCCATTTCGTCAAGTAGTTCCATTCGTCCCCACAGAACACCGATCCCGGTGGGTCCGAGCATCTTGTGAGCGGAAAAGGCGAGGAAGTCAGCCCCGAGTGTCTGGACGTCGACGGGTAAATGAGGTACCAACTGGGCACCGTCGACGATAACCGTTGCGCCGACCGTGTCGGCTACGGCCCGGATCTGGTCGATCGGGGTGATCGTGCCGAGAACGTTCGACATTCCCGTGATGGAAATGATCCTCGTTCGTTCGTCGACCTGGTTGCGAAGGCTATTCATATCGAGGGCGTAATCATCCGTGAGGTTGGCGAAGCGAAGTTCCAGGCCTTTGAGGAACTGCCAGGGGACCAGGTTGGCGTGATGTTCCATCACGGATAGGACGATATTGTCACCGGGATCGAGTCGGTCACCTCCCCACTTGGCGGCGAGCATGTTCAGTGCGGTGGTGGTTCCCCGAGTGAAGATCACCTCGCGCGGGGAGGCGGCACCAATGAAGGTCGCTACCTTGGCCCGGGCTGCCTCGTAGGCATCGGTTGCCTCGGCGGACAATCGGTAGGCCCCACGATGCACGTTTGCGTACCCGGATCGCAGCATGGTGTCCATTGCTGCGATAACAGCCTCTGGCTTCTGCGAACTGGCCGCAGAATCGAGGAACGCCATGTCATTTGAAGCAAGGATCGGGAAATCCCGACGCACATCCATCAGCTTGGTCGGAACGACTCGTAACCATCGGCCTCGAGGCGTTCTGCGAGTTCCATGCCTCCTGACAGCTGGATGGCTCCATCTCCGAACACGTGAACATGATGGGGCTTTACATAGTCGAGGAGTCGTTGGTAGTGAGTGATGATGAGGAAGCCGCGTTCGTCGCCTGTCAGCTTGTTGACGCCGTCAGCAACAGTCCGGAGGGCGTCGATATCGAGTCCTGAGTCTGTCTCGTCGAGAATGGCTATTTCGGGCTCAAGGATCGCCATTTGGAGGATTTCGTTGCGCTTTCGCTCTCCACCGGAGAAACCTTCGTTGAGGTACCGGTCGGCAAAAGCCGAGTCCATCTCGAGGTCTCGCATGGCGTCCATGACCTTGAGACGCAACTCGAGGACGGTGTAGTCGATACCGGTGCGATTTGCCAGGGCCTGGCGCAAGAACTGGACAACCGAGACCCCCGGAATCGCCTCAGGGTGTTGAAAAGCCATAAACATCCCGAGATTCGCTCGATCATTCGGCGACATCGAAGTGACGTCTATCCCTTTGAAGTGAATCGTACCGGCGGTCACCTGGTAGGAAGGATGGCCCATGAGAACTTTCGACAGTGTCGACTTTCCAGATCCGTTTGGACCCATCAGCGCATGGATTTCTCCGGCTCTGACCGTGAGATTGACGCCATTGAGAATGGGCGTCTCATCTACGGAGGCATGCAAGTTTTCTATAACGAGGAGGTCCGACATGAGTAGCAATGGTAGTCGCTGACTGAGGTAGCCCGATCAGCGAGGAATACCCGAGAATGCTTCGTCGAGTTGGTCCGCCGATGGAAGGTCTACGAACTGCACGTAGTAGCGACTCACCCCGGCTGACTCGAACTCGGCAAGAGTTTCCGCTACCTGGTCGGTCGTTCCAATTGGCACAAAGGCAGAGCGCCAGCGGAGTTCTTGATCGGCAGTACTGACCCCTCGTTTGGCGGCCCTGGCGGCGAGTATTTCCTCGTATCCGGCCCGGTTTTGGTGAGCGATAATCGGACCCATCACCGAGACGCGAATGGCGTCGGGATCCCGTCCGGCGGCTTCGGCTGATCGGCGGAGGACCTGGACCCGGGCGGAAATACTTGCCGGGTCGGACAAAAAAACGTTGTACTCATCGGCGTATCGTCCCGCTAGCTCCGGGGTCCGTTTCGGGCCGGAACCTCCGACGATTATGGGCAATGGCCCGGTCTTCTTGGGCTCAACCGACGCATTGAGGTGGTAGTACGTCCCTTGAAACCGACCATCATCGAACGCTGCTCGCAGGTATGCGAGCCCTTCTTCAAGCCGAGCAAACCGTTCTGGCCACGGTGGAAATGGCATGCCGTATGCCACATGTTCTTCCTCGTTCCAGCCAGTCCCCACCCCGAGCGCCAGGCGACCAGCCGACATCTGATCGATGGTGGTGGCGTTCTTGAGTACCACGGCGGGGTGTCGGAAAGTGAATGGGGCAACCAGAACCGCCAGCTCGATACGGGTTGTCTCGCGGGCCAAGCCGGCCAGGGTGGCAAACGCATCGGTGGCATCTGGCTTTGGCTCGCGTCCCCATCCGTAGTAGTGATCAGACCTTGCGAAGGAAACGAGATTGTTTGCTTCTGCCCAGCGGGCTACCGCCAGGATCTCATCGTACGTGCCGCCAACCTGTGGCTCGGTCATGATTGCGAGATCCATGATCTAGCGCGGTTCCTTGGGTAATCCCAGGATCATCTCGCCCGCGATGTTTCGCTGGATTTCTGAGGTTCCCGCATAGATAGTTCCGGCCCGGGCGTTCAAAAATACGTTCTGCCATGATGCCGTCGAGTTCGCCGCTCCGGGATCGTCAGTGGTGAAGGCACTTGACGGGGGTCGTCCAACCGGTACCAGTCCGACGGTCCCCATGATGTCCATGGCGAGTTCGGTGACTTCTTGATGATATTCGGACCAGAAGATTTTGGTCAAGGCCGAGTCGGGCCCGGGGGCGATACCCTTTTCGAAATTGGTAAGGGCCCGGTATCCGGAGAATCGCATGATCTCGACCTTGGCGTAACAGGCCATGAGTCGGTCCCTGACGAGCGGATCTTCGAGCTTGCCGAAATCGCGGGCGTAGTCGATGAGTCGGTCCAATTCGGCTCGGAATGCCAGCGGAGCAACCGCGGCAGCTTTACCGCGTTCAAAGCCGAGCAGTGCCATC
>CAJQPD010000314.1 GCA_905480085.1 uncultured Acidimicrobiia bacterium | reverse complement strand
CCCCGGCCAGGCCGGCTGGCCCAGCAACGGCAACCACTACCGGGTCGCGCTTCTTCAGGCCGATGGTGCCTACGACCTCGAGCGGGGCCGGGACCGGGGCGATCGCTACGACCCATACCGCGCCGCCGCCGTCTCCCAGATCGGTCCGAATACCGTCCCGAACACCGACGGCTACCAGTCGGGAAATATTATCGTCACCAACAACCGCATCTTCAATATCAGCAGCGCTGGCTCGACCATGACCTTCGACTTCGAAGTCGTCGGCGCAGGACAACCACCCGTTGCCCCGTCGAACTTGACGGCGAGCGCTGCCTCTGATTCGCAGATCAACCTCGCTTGGAGTGACAACTCGTCCGATGAAACGACCTTCCGTATTCGCCGCTCTTCCGACGGGGTCACATTCTCCGAAATTGGATCGACCGGAGCGAATGTCGCCAGCTACGCCGATACCGGCCTGCCTGCCAATACCACCTTCGCATACCAGATTCTCGCCAGCAATGCCTCCGGGGCCTCCGACCCGTCGGATTCAGTAAGTGCGACCACCGACCCGCCGCCGCCACCGCCGGCCGCTCAGACCAACCTGGTCGCCACTGCCACCTCGGACACAACAATCGACCTCAGCTGGGGCGACAGCTCAAACAACGAGGATGGATTCTACGTCGATCGCTCGCTCGACTCGGTAGTCTGGCAGGACGCCGTCGCTACTCTTGCCGCGAACACCTCGTCCTACACAGACTCACAACTCGACGCCTCGACCCAACATTTCTATCGGGTCCGTGCTTTCAATGCGCAGGGTACAGGCACCTCGAATATGGCCTCCGCCACCACCGATTCCCCTCCTCCTTACGAGATCGCCGTTTCTGACGCAGATTGGTTCGTAAGCGGCAACGTTGCAGGCAACCATACCGCCACCCACGCCGCCTTCAGCTCTGATGGTCAACGACAAACTATCACTGAGGTTGAAAGTGGCGGACGCAAATCCAGACGCTACAGCTTCCTCGACCACCGCTGGCGCTTCGCCAATGTCCGTGGCGGCATCAGTGTGACTCTTTTCGTGACCGGATCGGCTCCAGCCAACGAAGAGGGTGACGACTTTGAAATCGAGTTCTCTACCAACGGCGGCACGTCGTGGACGCCCTTCTCACCGCCCCTCATCATCGCCAATGGTTCACCCCAGGGGACCGAGGGCCTGGCCTCGTTCCCGGGTGGAACCCAAGGCAACATCGAACTCAGGATCGTCGATACCAACCGAGCCCAGGGGAACAGACAGTTCGACAGCGTAAGCATCGACCAACTGTCTATTCGCACTGACATCGACCCGAACGACTTCCCGCCGGTAGCTCCCACATCGGTCACCGCCACAGTTCGGTCCGCCTCCGAGATCGATCTCACCTGGGACGATAACTCGAGCAATGAACTCGGCTTCGCCGTCTACCGCTCCACGGATTCCGTGAACTGGAATGAGGTTGGTAATGCCGTGGCAGACAGCACGAGCTTCAGCGATGCCACCGCCTCCCCGGCCACTGCCTACAAATTCCTTGTCGGTGCCTACAGCTCGAGTTTCGAAGCACTCTCGGAAGTATCAAACGAAGTCACCACCCCTGACGGGCTCTCGCTTGCGACGCTTTCTGGCGGGAAAAGAAAAGGTAAAATCTACGTCGACCTCTCGTGGTCCGGTGGCGCATCCCTCGATGAAGTCGAGATCTGGCGGAGCATCAATGGCGGACCCTTGGAAAACATCGCGACCACCCTGAACGACTCGGCCGAACGCGACCAGACCAGCCTCAAAGGATCACTGACTCTCACCTACGAAGTCCGATCGGTTAATGGTGAGGTTGTCTCCAACCGGCAGTCGATCACGTTCTAGGACGGGTCTGTCTGATTCATGGCGGTGCGTGCCCGTCATTGTTGTCTGAATTCTGTGTGGCACGGCGCTTACGCGGAAGTGAATGAACATCCACGACCAACGGGTAACATCGCCACGCTGGATGCGGGCAGCAACCCGATGGCCTTTTTCTGTATTTGCCTGTGGCGTAAGGGATTCCGAAAGCCGTCCGCAGGCCGGAGATCCAGCGTCGCAAGCTCCTCCGGATGACCAGTTGCGACCCCCATTCCCGTTTTTAGGTTTAGGATTCTGCAGGCAAGCAACAACGCCACAAGCCTATGCGACCGGTGCCACCTCGGAGAGAATCCGTTCCTGGAGGCGCTTCATCAGCTCTGCTCCCGCATCCGTGGTATCTTCGTGACCAGCCAGATGAAGCAGGCCGTGGATCAGATAAAGTGCGACTTCGCGCTGGAGACTGTGCCCGTGCGGTCGTCGCTGCTGCTGGGCAGTCTCCGGGCTGATCAGGATCTCTCCATGATGGAATGTGATCACGTCCGTCGGGCTCGGGTCGTCCATGAACTCGTCGTGCAATCTGGCAATCTCTGCAGCAGTAACCAGAGAGACCTCGACCTCTGCCAGGTCGGCAGGCAGCGCAGATTCAGAAATACTCTCCCGCAGACACAACGGAAAGGCTTCTGCGGCAAGATCCTCCAGAGCAGGAAGATCAAGACCCATGGCTGATGCATGACAATGGTCAAAAATACGAACCCTCACCATCTCAAACCGTTCCTGCGGCAACAGTGGAGGCTCTCGTTTTCTTTCCCGCTCCCCTCTTTGACTTGGATGCCGCCCCATCACCACGGGTGCGGGCAGCTTGCGCTGTGGTGGTGGCTTCACCCCCATCCTCTGCATCCTTGGACCCTTGTCGATACGAAATCACGGGTGCAGCATACTCGAGAGAGTCTTCATAAAACTCCGCCTCAAA
>CAJQPD010000313.1 GCA_905480085.1 uncultured Acidimicrobiia bacterium | reverse complement strand
CTGCCCGTACAAGAAGGTCTATTACAACTGGTCGACTGGCAAATCCGAGAAATGCATCTTGTGTTTCCCGCGCCTCGAAACCGGACAGGCGCCTGCTTGCGCACATTCGTGCGTTGGCCGCATCCGTTACATGGGTGTGTTGTTATATGACGCCGACCGCATCGCCGATGTGGTTTCGATGCCAGAGGATCAACTGCTCGATGCCCAGCTCGACATGATTCTCGATCCGTGGGATGACCGGGTGGTGGCCGCCGCGGCCGCGGCAGGCATCGGCGACGATTGGATCGACGCCGCTCGCCGCTCGCCGGTGTACCAATTCGTGAAGGTGTGGGGCATGGCGCTACCGCTTCATCCTGAGTACCGCACCGCAGCGATGATGTTCTACATCCCGCCGCTGTCACCGGTGATCAGTTCGATTGAGGGAAACCTCACCCGGCTCGACCTCCCGGACGAGCGGGAGGATTTCGAACTGCTCGAGGATCTCGATAAGGCTCGGCTCCCCGTCCAATACCTGGCCAATCTGTTCTCGGTTGGCGACGAGGAGGTCATCCGCAAAGTGTTGAAGAAGATGCTGGCGGTACGCACCTACAAACGCCGCCAAAGCGTCGACGGTGAGATCAGCGAAGCAACGCTCGCTTTGCTTGAAGCGGCCGGTACCACTCCCGAAGAGGTCGAAGCCATCTACAAACTGACCACCATCCCGACGATCGACGAACGGTTTGTCCTGCCGCCCTATCACCGGGAGGTGTCGATCGAGACGCTCAATGATCCGCTCGCCTACAAAGGTGCCACCGGGTTTGGCTACATTGAGCCACCGAGAAGGGGTGCCTGATGGGATCTACACCAACCACCCTGCGGTCCGCACCCGTGGTGGCCACCGGCTACCGATATCCGACCCCTACGAGTCATGAGACCCTCACCAGGGCGGTGGCGGACCTGGACGGCCAGATCGGCAAACATATGCACCAATTTGTCGGCGCGGTCGGACAACTTGACCTGGGCGAGTGGGAAGAGTTGCACACCCGCACGCTCGACCTCTCTCCCCTCTTCATTCCATACGTCGGGTATGTGCTGTGGGGTGAGAATTACCGTCGCGGTGAATTCATGGCCGACCTGAAACGGGACATGCAACGAGTAGGAATCGACCTGCACGGAGAGTTGCCTGATCATCTCGACCCGGTGCTCCGCTACCTCGACGCAACCCCCTCGCCCCTCCCTGACCTGATGGCCGACCTTCCAAAAGCCATTGGCATCATGCGGACCACACTGAAGAAAGCGGAATCTGTAAATCCGTACCGACATCTGCTGGCGGCCACGGCAGATGTGGTGGAACAAGCAGTCAAGAGCCACACTGAGACTGGAGCCCCCCGATGAACAACCTACTGTTTGTTGTGTTTCCCTATGTTGCAGCGACGTTGGCGATTGTGGTGACGGTCATTCGGTGGCGGCGCCATCCGTTTTCGGTTTCGGCCCTCTCGTCGCAACTCCTCGAGAAGCGCAAGCTGTATTGGGGTTCGGTGTCGTTCCACTGGGGCATCACGATCATCCTCCTGATGCATTTGCTAGTCCTCATCATCCCGAGTGGGATCAACTTTTGGAACGGCGCCCCGGTCCGGCTCTACCTTCTTGAAGGGACCGGCATTGCGCTGGCCGTCTGGGCCGGAGTCGGGCTAGTAATTCTGTTGTATCGACGGTTCACGAACCTTCGAGTTCGGGCGGTCACGACCCGCGCCGATCTGGTGGTGCTAGCCATCATTGCCGTCGCCATCGTTACCGGCCTGTGGACTGCCATCGGATACCGATGGGGTTCGTTCTGGGGCACCGCCGTATTCGTTCCATACGTGCGGTCGCTGCTGATATTCCAGCCCCGGCCCGAGTTGGTCGAAGCGCTGCCATGGGTAATCAAGACACACGTGCTGACCGCTTTTGTGTTTCTCGTGGCATTCCCGTTCACGAGGCTCGTGCACATCATCACGGTCCCATTCGGGTATCTGACCCGCCCGTGGCAGAAAGTGATTCGGCTCAGCCAGGAGCCGGCCGTCTACCATCCCGGGTCAAAGAAGCTGCTCGACCGAATCAAATAACTCTCGGGCCCGGAGCTGGCCCGCAATAGTCACCTGGCCCGATGACTGTCTCGTCGTAGCCCTCCAACGTCGGCTTTACGTCATGGTCGCCTCGGGTATCACCGAACTGGCGGCGGGAGACCGCCTGACATGTTTCGGCTCAGAGGATGCTCCGGCCCGCATCGCCCAACGTCTGAGCCCGCCGGAGCGCATCGACAACGGCTGAGTCCCATTCCCGCGATCAGAAAACCGGCGCCCACCATTGATCGACCCCGACCCCAGCGAAGCAGCCCGGGATGAACAGAACCATAGATACCTACAGGTCGATCTGGCCATCGGGGCGAAGGAACCCGGTTTCGAAGGCAATTCGGGTGATTTCGGGGCGGCTCTGTGCGTTGAGCTTCGCAAGAATCTGGGCCATGTGGGTCTCAAGGGTTTTGACCGAGATAGTCGGCGACGAGACGTCGTGCGGCGGACTGGCCTCGTCTGAGGATCGTTAGAACGGAACTTTCGCCTCTGTTGCCCAGGACGACATCGGCCGTAGCCTGTCAAGGGAGGTCATCCTATGACCTACGAACGAACAATCCTCGTGGGCGTCGACGGCTCGTTAGCGTCGCACGATGCTCTGGTTTGGGCCTGCCAGCTGGGCCGCCTGAGAAGATCAATGACGTTGACGAGGTAGGCGTCTCCGGTTGCACAAGCCACATAATCGATGTCCGGCTTAGCCCGGTTCAACACCTCGCCAGCAACAAACGCCAACCCGGCAACAATCGAGACACCGCCGACAATTCGGGAACGATCTCCAGGCGCTTCCTCAGGCTGCCGCATACTGCTCTCCTCAACAGCACGAGCGCCTTGGCCTCGACTTGAGGAGGCTCCGCAGTGTTGAGGAAATCTACTGCGCCCAACCAGGGCGTGCTCGATGTGCTGCTTCCCCGCCACCCGACCGGCAGGAGGCCGTGTTCAGGGCCCTCAGCCTGGCCGCCCGACCGACATGCGATGTCGAGATAGTCGGAGAATTGGGACTTCCGGTCCTGGCCAGTCGATCCTGCCTGTGGCGCGCTCATCTCATGGAGTTGCCAGCTTCCGGACGGCTTGAGAACCGCCTGAACGGGAAGTCCGACAACCCGGGGAGGTACCTGGCATGCGTGTCCCCAGAGCAGAGCTTCTTGGACGAAGGAGAGCCGGATTGGCCGTCAGTATCACTGCGGTTCGGTCGAATCGGGCGGCAGCTGTCAGCCGGATTCCGGTAGCCGACGCCAGGCTCCCTAGGGGAAATTTTGGGGGTGTCGTCATATGACCGATCACCGTCGGCGAGACCACTTCCAGAGCCCGGCCAGAGTGGCGGCAGCCGTTGCCGGCCTGGCGGCGGTGATCTGGGTTGGGACGCTCATCTTCGACTCAGGTTCCGGGCCGGTCGCCTCGACACCAACGGCCACCAACATTATTGGAGACGCATCGGGTACGGTGACCTCCGTCGAAACGACCGAGGTCCGCGTCGGCCCGACGTCGACAGGGTCAGGGACCATCCCTGGGGAACTCGACCTGGCGGCCGGCGAAAAACTGTTCGATTCGATAGATCAACAGCATGAGGTCTACGCCATTGCGAACCGGGACATCATGGGCTGCGAGGGCGAACCCGCCTACGACATCTGGTCGGTCCCGACCGACGGATCGGAACCCATGCTGGCGGTTCCCCATGGCACCTTCGGCGGTTCAAGCGTGGCGGTCGAATTGTCCAGGTTCTACACGGACCCCCCGAACTCTGCGGAAAGCACCGAGAACCACGGAGTCTGGCTGACTACCTGCGAGGAGTTCACCTCGCTCTTGCTGAGCACTGAACTGCCAAATGGTACGTTCACCGACCTGCGGCCATTCGCTCTCGAAGGCGACGGGTCGATCACCGTACGGGGACTCTTGTGGAACGAAGAAGGTCTCCTCTCCGTCGAAGTGGCCGAGCTCGGAGCGAACGCAACAGAAATCCGGTTCGTTACGGTCGACGCGGCCACCGGCGCGGTGCTGACCAACCAGCCGTTGGTAATGGATGGATCTACCGACTGCTCCGCTTCCGGGCTCGCCGAATCCTGGTCCGACGACCTGGCCCTGACCGTGGCTGCACAGGAGACCCGCCGTCAGATTCTCGATGCGGCGGTGGCTTGCGACTTTGCCCGACTCGACGAAATCGCTCCAGCCGAATTCATATACAGCATCGACCCGGGTCAAGACTCACCCGGTGAAAGCTGGGCACTGGAGGAGTATCGGGGCACCGCCAATCCAACCACCTGGCTAGTCGGGCTCCTGCAACTCCCCGCCACCCCGGTTACCTGGGACACCGGCCAGGAACTCTACGTCTGGCCGGCGGTCAGCACCAAGCCTTTCTCCGAAGCGACTCCCGACGAAATCGACCAACTTCGTCGACTCGGTTTCAGCGAAGAGGAGATCGAGACATCGGCCCGCGAAGACATCTACTTCGGCTACCGGCTCGGCATCGACGTCGACGGCAACTGGCTGTACTTCCTCGCCGGCGACTGAGCCAACTGCTTCCTCGCGACCCATGGGGAAGCTTGATTCGGCGGCAAACGTTACCGTTGACTCAAAGCGAAGGTATGGAAACAGTCACCCGTTCCCGACTGCCTCGCCGGTCCGATCGGGGTACACCCTGGCGGCTAGCCGTTCCAGACTTCTCACTGTCTCGCGCACCTCGTCGACCGTCGAGAAGTGGAGCACATGGACATACAGGGTGGTCGGCTCCTCGGTGAGTTCCACGGCCAGGCTTCCGGGGGTGAACGAGACGGCGTTCGCCACCAGGAGCGCGGCATTGAGCGAGCCCACCTGGAGGGGCACCGCAACAATCGCCTCACGGATCCGTTCGTTGCGAGGTGTAATCACCTCCCAGGCCACCCGCAGGTTCGACACGACCACCATCCCGGCGTACCGCACCAGGAAGATGACCAGCCCGGCCAGGCTCGCCTTCGTGTCGTCGGCGAAGCTTTTGCGAAGTCCTTCGATGAGCGTGGCAACCAACATGCCGCCGATCAACGTCCCGAACGCCAGGTCGCGCCACAGGATCATCCAGATCAAGACCAGGGCGGCCCAACGGAGTGGCCGGCGGACCGATCGCTCTGGCCGCCCGATCCGCAGCGGCTCGGAATCCACCCCGGCCAGATCGTCGTGGACCAGGGTGTCTACCTGGCCTGCCAGGTAGGCGGCGCGACCCACCATGTGTCCGGTGATCGGCGCGGTGACGAACATGAATACGGCAACGAGGAACCCCACTCCGGTTAGTGCCCAAGACTCCGCCGCTGCTCCGGCTCCGATCGCCAACAGGGCCAGCCCCAGTGACGCCGACTTGGTGGCGGCGTGCATCCGGGCCAGAGGAGACGGAAAGTCGAGGATGCCCCACGCCGCCAGGAGCGAAAAGACCGTGCCAGCCCCCATAAGGACCGTTCCTAAAACAGCTACGGGGGTCATGGGGTGTCCCTCCACTCGATGAAACGCGCCACCAGTAGGGAACCGGCGGTGGCGACTAGGGCCACCGCCACAACCACAGGTAAGAACGTGGCCTGGCCGGTCCGGGCGCCCTCGGCGGCGATCCCCCCGGCCAGCAACAACAGCACCAGGTCGAGGGCCACGATCCGGTCCGCCAGGTTCGGGCCCCGAACCGCACGGATCACGGCGAGGAGCGCGGCCACACCGAGCGTCGCCTGGATCACGGTCACCACAAGGTCCATGTCAGCCCCCTCCCAGGACGGCGGTGATATATATGGCAGGGTCAAGGAGTTCGGTGGCGGCACGGGCGGACAGCTCAATGAGCGGCTGGGCGAACACCGTCACGGCCAGGCTGGTTGCCACCACGACTGCGGTGGCGGCCAGCACCCCGCTGCCGGCTCGCCCGGCCGACTCGGCGGGCTCACCCCAGAAAGTGGCGCTCCAGATCTTCGTCATCGAAAACAGGGTGAGGAGGCCCACCGCCAGGCTGACCGCCACGATCACCCCGCGGCCCAGCGCCACGCCTTCTTGGACCAAAGCGAGCTTGGCAACGAACCCGCTGAAGGGAGGAATCCCGGCCAGGCTGAGCGCCAGCGGCAGAAACAGAACCGCCACGATGGGACGCCGATGGAGCAAGCCGCCAGTCCGGTGAAGAGCGCCAGTGCCCTGTTCGGTTTCCACCAACCCACCGACCAGGAACAGTCCGGTCTTCACCACGATGTGGTGGGTGATATACAGGATGGCCGCGGTAAGTCCGGCCACGGACAGGAACCCGAGGCCCATGATCATGTAGCCGATCTGGCTGATGATGTGGAAGCTGAGGATCCGCTTCACGTCGTTCTGGGCGATCGCCCCCAGCACGCCAACCACCATGGTGGCACCCGCCACGAACAGCAGCAGCGTGGAGGGGCCTTCACTCGGAAACAGGAGTGTCTGGGTGCGGATGATCACGAACACGCCCACCTTCGTAAGGAGGCCGGCGAAGATGGCCGTCACCGGGGCGGGGGCAGTCGGGTACGAATCGGGTAGCCACATGAACAGAGGGAACAGGCCCGCTTTGATGCCGAACACGACCAGCATGAGCAGCCCCAAACCTTCGGACACCGCCGGGTCGATCTCGCTGAGGCGGCCGGCCAGATCGGCCAGGTTGACCGTGCCGGTTGCTCCATACGTGAAGGCGATCAGCACCAGGAAAAGCGCCGAAGCCACCAGGTTGATAACTACGTAACTGACGGTCGACCGGACCTGGGACGGGCCGGTCCGCACCGTGAGCAGGACGTAGGAGGCGATGAGCATCATCTCGAAACCCACGAACAAGTTGAAGAGGTCGCCGGTAAGCAGCGACATGGCCACCCCGGCGGTCAGCACCAGGTACTTGGCATGGAACCACCAGTCGAGGGCGTCGCGGCCCAACTGCCCGACGGCGTAGGCCAGCACGGCCACCAGCATGGCCGCCGAC
Organism: uncultured Acidimicrobiia bacterium; assembly: GCA_905480085.1. Taxonomy (GTDB): domain Bacteria; phylum Actinomycetota; class Acidimicrobiia; order Spongiisociales; family JAENVV01; genus JAENVV01. The sequence continues at coordinate 6,327 of CAJQPD010000313.1, read as the reverse complement.
ACGGTCAGCACGATCGCCGAGAAGCGGTCGGCAACCAACGTAATCCCCGCCGGAGCGGCCCAACCCCCCACCTGGGCCACCACCGGTCCACCCCGATCAGCCTGGACCAGGAGGGCGATGGCCGCTCCCAGCGTAAAGGTGACACCGGTGGCGGCGAGGACCCGTTGGGCGGCCAGTCGCCGGCCCACCAACACGGTCAATCCGGCCGCCAGCAGCGGCACGGCAATCGCCGAAGGCAGGAGCCAGCTCATGCCACCACCTCGTGCATGTCCTCGTCGGGATCCGGCTCGACGACCGGGTGCACCTCGCGGGCCACCCGCCGATCCTCGGGGTCGTCTTCCACCTCGTCGGTTCCGGTCAGCAGGTAGCTCCGCAACGCCAGGGCCAGCAGCAGGGCGGTGACGCCGAACGTGATGACGATGGCGGTAAGGACCATCGCCTGAGGGAGGGGGTCTGCCACGGTGGCCGGGTCAACGCCCTCGGAAAGAATGGGAGGCACTCCGCCAAAACCGCCACCGATGACGATGAGCAGGTTGGCGCCATGGGACACCAGGCCCAGTCCGATAATGATGCGAGACAGAGCTCGTTGGAGAATCAAGTAGGTGCCGACCCCGAACAGGATGGCGGCCACCGCCAGCGAAATGAGACTCAAGAGCCGACCTCCTCTTCGGGGGGCTCGCCGCCGAGGGCCCGGACCAACCCGAGGGACATGCCCACCACCACGAGGTAGACGCCGATGTCGAAGCCGAGCGGCGACACCAACTTCACGGTCCCGATCAGCGGAAGGGTTCGCTCCAGGTAGCCCGACTCCAAGAATGCGCCCCCGGCAACCAACGAAACGAACCCGGTCAGGGTGGCGATGACCAGCCCAAGTCCGAGCAGAACCGAAGAGCGAACCGGGACGATCCGGCGCACCGTGTCGGGTCCACCCGCCGCCCACGCCAGAACCACGGTGACACCTGCCACCAGTCCGCCGGCGAACCCGCCGCCCGGCTGGTTGTGGCCCGCTGCAAGAAGGTATAGCGAGAATACGAGCATCGGTCCGGCCGCCGAAACGACGCCATGCTCGAGGATGGGAGAGGGCCTACGGTTCATGGCGAATCTCTCCTGGTGCGCAGGATCGGCAGGACCAGGCCCGAGACGCCCAGGGTGGCGATGGCCAGCACGGTGATCTCGCCGAGGGTGTCGAAGCCGCGGAAGTCGACCAGGATGACGTTGACCACGTTGGCTCCCTGCGCCTCGGGCACCGCCATCTCCACATACCGGTCCGAGACGGGGGCTGCCTGGCGGGCCGAGAACGCCACCAATCCTCCAAGGAACACAAAACCCGCCACTGCCACCGCCACCACGATCCGCATTGTCCTCTCGAACCGAGCGGGCGTGAACACGGCGGGCATGCGGCGCAGCACCAGAGCGAACAGGGCGACCACCAGCGTCTCGACGAGCAGCTGGGTGAGCGAAAGGTCCGGTCCCCCGAACACGGCGAACAAGCCAGCGACGCCATAGCCGACTCCGCCCAAGAGCAAGACAGCCGCAAACCGTCGGGTCGTGAACAGCAACGTAGCCGCCGCCCCCACGATCAGCAGTCCCAAGATGGCTTCGAGTAGCCCGCCCACCGGTAGCGAACCGCCAGAGATGCCACTGCGAAAAAGTGCGGTGGCCGGGACGATGACGGCCACCAGCAGGATGATGGCGATGTAACGGGGCAGCGACCCACTTTGGATCAAGCCACTCGACCGATCGGCGAACGAAAGGAGGCCTGCCACGCCACGCCGGAACGCCCCATCGGCGGAAGGGAGGCGCCGCGACACGGTGCCCACAACGTCAGTGGCCCGCTGGACCAGGGCGTTTTGCCAAACGAGTGTCGCACCGATCACCAGAGAGACCATCGACCAGCCGAGCGCCGGGACCAGACCGGGCCACACCACCAGCTTCCCGGCCTTTGCCGCCCCCGAGGCGGCCTCCACGGCGGCATCGAAGGTAGGCGCCACCAGACCGGGTACCAACCCGATCACTGCTGCCACTGCGGCCAGGACTACCGGTGCCCAGACAAGGGAGTTCCGTGGCGCCGGGCCCACGGGGGTTGCCGGCTCGTGGCCGGGATGATGACCGCCGAAAGCACCGATCAGGAAGCGGCCCGTGTACGCAACGGTAAGGATCGAGGTGAACGAAGCCAGCGCAATCAGGCCGACGCCGGACTTCACCAGACCGTCGAACGCCGCCTCTTTGGCGACGAAACCGAAGGTGAGCGGAATCGCTGCCATCGAGGCGGCCGCCACGACTGCCACCCAGAAGACGGCCGGGAGCGACGTGCGCAAGCCAGAGAGTCGCCGTAGGTCCCGGGTCCCGGCCTCGTGATCGATGGTTCCCACCACCATGAATAGGGTCGCTTTGAAGAGCGCATGAGCGACCAGGAGCGCCAGCCCACCGTAGAGCAGCTTGGCTTCTCCAGAACCCACCAGCAGGAACAAGAAGCCGAGCTGGGAGACGGTCCCGTAGGCGAGGAGCAGTTTGAGGTCGTTCTGGCGCAGGGCCTGCCAGCCGCCGATGACCATGGTGACGAACCCGATGCTGAGCACGGTCGGTTGCCACCACGCGGCCGCCACCAGCGCCGCCGGTGCCACCCGTCCAACCAGAAATATGCCAGCCTTGACCATGGTGGCGGAATGGAGGTAGGCGCTAGCCGGAGTGGGTGCGGCCATGGCGCCGGGCAGCCAGCCGTGGAATGGGAACTGGGCCGATTTCGTGACTGCCCCGATCAGGACCAGCGCCCAGGCGACCCCCATCGCAGCCGACTGCGAGGGCGGGTTGGCGAGAATTTCGGAGATCGTGAAGGTGCCGGCCTCCGTGCCGATCATGACCATCCCGGCCAGCAACGCCAGACCTCCCCCACCGGTCACCAAGGCCGCGTGCAGCGCCGCCGACCTGGCGGATTCCTGGTGATCGGAGTACCCGATGAGCAGGTAGGACGTGATGGTGGTCAGTTCCCAGAACAGGAACATGGCAAGTAGATGATCGGCGGCGACCAACCCCACCATGGCCCCGCCAAAAAGGACCATCGTCCCGGCAAAGGTTCCAACTTTTGGGTCTGATCCGAAATAGCGCGCCGCATAAAGAAAGATGCAAATCCCGGCCACGGCGATCACATACAGGAACACCAAGGCATAGGCGTCCACCCGCAGGTCGAGTACCAGATCGAGGCTCGGTACCCACTCGATCGATTCGCGGTGGGCGATCCCGTCCACGATTGAGCGCGATTTGGTGGTCAGCCAAACGAGAAGCGAAAGCGGACCAAGGGCCCCCAGAGCAAAGGCGGACCTCCCCAGGCGAGATCGGGTCGCGACGACTGCCAGGGCGAGGGCAGCATGAATGATGAGAACCAGGAACATCGTACGCTATACAATACACGATATTCATAACGTATGATAAACTGACTGGACGATGACGGGACAGCCCAACAGCCAGGAATCCGCCATGCCCGGGAGGAGAGGCCGTCGTGAGTAGTTCATGGACCTTCCTGACCAACCACGCGCACGTGCTGTTCTGCGTCTCCGAGAATCCCGACGTTCGGACTCGCGACATCGCCGCCCAGGTCGGTATTACCGAACGAGCGACCCAGCGGATTATCGTCGAACTGGAAGATGCCGGTTATCTTCGCCATGAGCGGGTGGGGCGGCGCAACCACTACGAACTGACAGAGGGCGTGCCTCTCCGACACCCACTCGAGACCCACGTCGTGGTCGAGGATCTTCTCGACCTGCTCCACCGTTAGACCGCTAGATCACTGACCGGGCGACCGATTCCCCTACTCATTTCAGCTCCGACTGCGGCGGGAACTCGACGCCCACTGCGTCGAAGGATCCCGATCGCTGAGGGCAGACCGGCCGCCACTGGCAGCCAGTACGACAGAAGGCGGTAGGACAGCACCGCTACCACGGCCACTCCGGCTGGCACGCCGAAGGCCGTGTAGGTGACTGCCATGATCGTTCCGAGAACGCCCAACCAGCCGGGGGTCAGTTCGGGAAGTGCCTGGAGCAAGTTGGCGAGACCGTACCCGACCAGCATGGCCCCGAAGGGGAGGTTCTGACCGAACGCCCGGAAGATGACCCACAGGGCGGCGGCGTCGAACGTCCAGGCGGCTCCGGCCCACCAGGACACGACACCCAGGCGGCGTCCGCCCCGCAATCCGGCGACCGCAACTTCGAGTTCATCGAGCGAAGAGTCGGCCGATCCGGTCAGGCCTTGCTTGCCGAGCAACTTGGCGAACAGGGCTTCCATACGAACCCGGGCCTTGGGGCGACGAATCGCAACGACAAAGCCAAACCCGAGGGCGATCATGGCGCCGAGAGCGGCAGCGGGAGGAATCAGGTAGGAAGGCTCAATGAGATCAGAAGCAACTGCGGCGGTCACGCCGGCCAACACGATGGAACTGAGAGTGGTCATCGAAACCCACCAGGAGATGATCATCGACGAAATGGTGACAGTTCCCCGGTTGCCGAGGGCCATCAACTCGCGGGCGGCGAACACGCTGCCGACCGCTCCCCCACCAGGCAGGATCCGACTCAGCGTGAATGCTCCCATCGACACCCGCACGGCATCGAAGTTGCGGACCTGGCCACCCATCGCAATCAACGCGCTGCGGTACACCTGGGCCAGGCACCAGGTCCACACAACTTCGAGCGCCACCGCAGCGAGGACGTAGTTCGCTTTGGTGGTGGCCAGCATCCGCACGGCCTCGGTGATGTCGCCCCATCCCTCGCGGACCAGCTGGGCCATGAAAACGATCGAAGTCGCCATCAGTGCCCAGCGAAAGATCGGAGCGAGCTTGATCTTTGCCTGGATAGCTTGCGGGTGAATGAACTGAGTAACCGTATGTGTCGTCATACGGACACCATCTCGAAAAACCCGTTCCGGGACTATCAGGGATAGCCCCCTGGGGAAGAACCCCTACCCGCCTATCTCCAGCCCGCATTCGGTCAAAAGCTCGCGTGGCTCGGGGCACCGAGCACGGAGCGTCCTACTCGTCCCCGGAGCCGTCGACCTCGTCATCATGCTCCTCCCCGTCGGAGGGGTCGATCTGGTCATCGGGGCGCAGGAACCCGGTTTCGAAGGCGATCCGGGTGATCTCGTGTCGACCTTGGACGTTGAGTTTGGCGAAGATATGGGCCATGTGAGTTTCGAGCGTCTTGACCGCCATCGTGAGCGACAGGGCGGCCTCCCGATACGTATAACCCCGGGCGATCAGGTCAACGACTTCGCGTTCGCGCCGGGTCAGCTTCTCAAGACCCTCGGCGTCGGGAGCGTCTGAATCGATGTCGAGCATGAACCCGGCGACCTCCCGTGATACCGGGCGCTGCCCGGCCAATGTCGCTTCGATGGCGTCGAGCAACTCCTGTTCGTCACTGGTCTTGAGCAGGTAGCCGTCGACCCCGGCGTCAAACATCCTCGCCACGTCAAGTCGGGATGGGGACACCGTGAAACACAGGAACTTCAACTCGGGGATGACCTGCCGGACCGCTCTGATAACTGCCTCGCCGCCACCACCCGAAAAGTGCACGTCCAAAAGCACAAGGTCCGGCCATCGATCAATGATCATTTCGATGGCCGTCGAGGCCGAGTCAGCCGACCCGACAACGTCATATCCGGCACCGAGCAGATTGACGAGGCCGCTGCGAACGATCGGATGGTCCTCTACCACGAACACCCGGGCCGTTCCGTCGCCGCTCACAGCACCGGAACCTCAACGGTGACTTCGGTGCCGCTACTATCCGATGAGATCGTCACGGTGCCTCCAACACTGGCGAGGCGAGTGGCCATTGCCCGTTCCGACCCCCGCAGGATGCGCTCGATGGTGACCGGATCGATGCCGGGCCCCCGATCACGCACGTGGGTCCGTAGCCTTCCATCTGCGACCACGCTGTACACGTCGATCTTGTCCTGGCCCGAATGTTTGGCAGCGTTGACCACCGCTTCGCGAATGACCGGCAAGGCATCGGACACGGGGCTTTCCACCTCGATGTCAACGTTCACAACAACTCCGACCTCGACGGAAGGGAACAGATCCTCGACCTCGGTGCCGATCGCCTGCAGGGCGGCCCGATAGCCGTTGACGTGGCGGGAGCTCAACTCGTCGATGGTGCGCCGCAACTCCCGTTCCTGTCGTCTGGCGGCATAGCGCACCTGCTGGGGGGTCCTCGGCTTGGGTCCGGATGACATGAAGTGTCTGGAGGACCGAATCGTGCAACCGCTGGGCGATGGCTGCCCGATCCTGATAGCGAGCGGTGGCGGCGCGCTCGTCGGCCAGGGCCCGCTCGGCATCAACTCGAA
>CAJQPD010000312.1 GCA_905480085.1 uncultured Acidimicrobiia bacterium | reverse complement strand
GTTCGTTCTGGCCGGGGGACTGAACCCCGAAAATATTCAACGGGCCGTGCAAGAGACGGACGCGTGGGGGGTCGACGCTTCATCAGGTTTAGAATCGTCGCTCGGCACGAAGGATCATCAGAAGATCCGAGCATTTATCGAAGGAGCCAAGCGCCCATGAAGCTTGATCGGCCCGATGACCGCGGACGGTTCGGGGACTATGGAGGTCGCTTTGCACCCGAGACTCTCATGCCGGCCCTTGACGAACTCGAGCGGGCCTTCGAAAAAGCCTGGTCTGACCCGGCCTTTGTGCAGCGGTACCACGATCTGCTCACGAGCTACGTAGGCCGCCCGACTCCACAACATGTGGCTCCGCGGCTATCCGAGTTGCTCGGAGTGACCGTCATCCTCAAACGAGAGGATCTCGCCCATACTGGGGCTCACAAGATCAACAACGCCATGGGCCAGGGGATGCTCGTGGAGGTAATGGGCAAACGGCGCCTGATCGCCGAGACAGGCGCCGGCCAGCATGGGGTGGCAACGGCAACGGCCGCCGCCTATTTCGGGCTCGAGTGTGCGATTTACATGGGTGAGAAGGATATCGAGCGGCAGCGACTGAACGTGTACCGGATGCGTCTGCTCGGTGCCGAAGTTATTCCGGTGACCAGCGGTGCCGGTACCCTGAAAGATGCCACCAACGAGGCGATGCGGGAATGGGTTCGGAGTGTTGAATACACCCACTACACCATCGGTTCGGTGGTTGGACCTCATCCGTTCCCGTGGATCGTCCGGGAGTTCCAGAAGGTCATTGGAGAAGAATCCATCGTCCAGCTCGGCGGAACGCTACCGGACGTGGTGGTGGCCTGCGTTGGCGGTGGGTCCAACGCGGCAGGGATGTTCTATCCGTACCTCGACCTCGACGTCGAACTCGTTGGTGTTGAAGCCGGTGGGCTTGGTATCGAGACTGGCAAGCATGGCGCTTCCATCGGCGCAGGAAGCCCGGGAGTTCTGCACGGGTCCCGAACGTACATGCTCCAGGATGCCGATGGTCAGGTCATTGAGGCGCATTCGGTGTCGGCCGGCCTCGACTACCCGGGTGTAGGTCCGGAACACTCCTACTTTGCCGATCAGGGAATGGCCAGGTACGAGTCCGTTACTGACGCCGAGGCGCTCGATGCCGTGGACCTTCTGGCGAGGACCGAGGGAATCATTCCAGCGATTGAATCTGCTCACGCGATTGCCTGGGTTGCCAGAGAGCGAGCTTCTCTCGCAGGAAAAACCGTCCTTGTAAATCTGTCTGGCCGTGGTGACAAAGATGTCGAACAGATCGCCCAAATTCGTGGTCTCCTCTGATGAGCGCCGATCGCCTACGCGAACTTTTCGCAACCGTCCGGGCTGAAGGCCGAACGGCATTCTTGCCATTCATGACGGCAGGGCTCCCAGATCCGCAGTTGTCGCTTTCCGTTTTTGAAGCCATCGAAGGCGCTGACGCGTTTGAAGTTGGTATCCCATATTCCGATCCGCTCATGGATGGTCTGACCATCCAGGCGGCCGGCCAGATCGCCCTGAAGGCCGGCACGACGTTGGACCGGGGTCTGGCCATCGCTGGTGGCGTGGCCGAAACTACGGGCAAACCGGTCATCATCATGACCTATGCCAACGTGATATTTCAGGTCGGACCCGAGCGGTTCGCCGCGAAGGCGGCTGACGTCGGTGCCAGCGCCGTGATCGTCGCTGACCTACCTATCGAAGAGGCCGGCCCGATACAGGAAGCGGTTGAAGCCGTCGGTTTGGGGATGGTTCTGTTTGTTGCCCCGACCACAGACGACCGAAGAGTGGCCCAAATCGTTGCGGCGAACCCGGTGTTTGTCTATGGCGTGGCCGAACTCGGCGTCACCGGTGAGAGAAAGGAATCGGGGGGGCATGCTGCCCGACTGTCCGAACGGGTCAGGGCACTCAGTGATGTTCCCCTGGTCATGGGAGTCGGGATTTCGACTCCCGAACAGGCCAGTGACATGCGTCCTCTGGCTGATGGGGTGATTGTTGGATCGGCGCTCGTCCGGGCAGTACTTGATGCCCCCGATACCGATACGGCCTTGCGCGACCTTGCCTTGATCTCTCGAAGGATTGCCGACGCGCTGCGATGACAGCCAAACGGGCCGGCCTGATCGCCATTGTCTCCGTTGCGTTGTACATGCTGTTTCTTGGCTCCATTGCCGAAACTGCCATCACCCCCGCCCCTGATTTCCCGAATTACTACTACGCCGCCCGAAACCTGACGGCCGGTTCGTCTGTCTACACCGATTTCGCCGATCAGATGCTCGCCGAATTCGGCGTAGCGGATGCCAACTACTTTGCAGACCCCCCAGCGATGGCTGTGTTGGTCTACCCGCTTCGCTACCTCTCGTACGCAGCCGGCTTCTGGTTGTTGATCTCGCTCTCGACGCTCGGGATGGTGGCGACCGTTTGGTTGACGGGTTCCGAGTTGGGCTTGCGAAAACCATGGTTGGTGGTCCTCGCTGGGGCTTCGCTCCTAACGACAGGTTTTCGCTTCCCCATAGTTACGAACCACGTCGAAGTAGTGCTTGCTCTGCTGGCGGCACTGGGCTGGATCCGGCTTCGCCGCCGGGGTAGTCCGGGTACCTATTGGGGAGTGGCTGCGGCGCTCAAACTGTTCCCGGCGCTTTGGACGGTTGCCCAGATTCGAAATCGTAAAGCGATCACCGCCGGGGCCTTGAGCTTTATTGCGGTGTCTGGCGTAACCGTCTGGGTGGTAGGTATCTCCGACGTGACGACATTTGTTCGCGATGTCATACCTCTGTCGCGCCAGTGGTATGAAGCAACTGGCAACTACTCACTTATGTCGCTTGGTTCGGTAGTCGGAGGAGTCGGGCTTGGCTGGGTCCTTTCCATACTCGGGCTCGTCGGGTTCGGATGGACCATATCTCGACTCGGCGATCACCCGGATGCCCTCTATGTGTCGGGGGTTGCCTGGTCGTTACTG
>CAJQPD010000311.1 GCA_905480085.1 uncultured Acidimicrobiia bacterium | reverse complement strand
CACGGTTCCTCCGCACTCGAGGGTATCCCCAAGGTAAGCAGGGGCCGAGTGCCGGTAGGCGATGCTGACCGGTCGAGCCTCAGGTCCCAGCCACCATTGAACCGCTTGAAGCAGATAGGTCCCCTGGAGTGGCCCGTGAATGAGTAGGCCAGGATGACCGTCGTGATCTGTTGTGAAGGGCAGGTCGTAGTGGATACGGTGCAGCAACCAGGCGGCGGCGCTGAACTGGAACAGGTCGGTGGTCGATGGGGTCCGGACAATGGTTGGGATCTCGGTGCCGATGGTGATCATCGATAGATCCTCGTGAACTCTTCCCGGAACACTTGGTTGCCTTTGTCGTTCGTGAATACGAATTCGGTCTTCACAAACACGAGCGTTCCGGTGCGTCCTTCTTTCTCGAAGAGGTCGATGATCCGCTTTTCCAGGGTGAGCGTGTCGCCGGCGTAAATCGGATCGCCGAATTCGATGACGGTCTCGCCAGCCATTGCCTTGGTGGTTGGCAACGGCGGTACGTCGGCGGTCGCCGACCCATCCGGCTGGAGCTGATCGGCCTCAACGAGGTGAGCGGCTTGTACTCGCACGGTATAGGGGAAATAGGGAGGAGCGAGCAGGTCGGGATGGCCAGACGATCTGGCCGACTCGACGTCGAAATAGACCGGGTCGATCTCTCCGATCGCTCGTGAGTACCGCTGAATGTCGGTTCGGCTGACGGTAACTGCGTAGCTCGGAAATGGACGCTGGGCCCAGGCTCGCGCCTCGTCGGTGATGACGCCCATCAGATGCCCATCGTCTTGGCGATGATGTTCTTCTGGATATCGGACGTCCCAGCCCCGATAACTCCGAGACGCGATTCGCGGAAGTGGCGCTGGAGGTCATATTCCATCGTATAGCCGTACCCTCCGAGGATCTGCAGCCCTTCGTCGGCGACTTCTTTGTACGCCTCGCAGGCATACAGTTTGAGGATGGCCGCGTCTCGAACGGTGGCCGTGCCTTCGTCGAGTCGAAAGGCATACCGGTAGACGAGCATTTCCGAAATCTCGGTCATCATCTGCATCTCGGCGAGTCGATGGCTGATCGCCTGGAATTTGGCGATCGGCTGGTTGAACTGGTGCCGATTCTGTGCGTAGTCGAGGGCGTCTGCCAGGGCCGCCTTGGCAGCTCCGGTTCTGGCCGCCGACAGGCAGAGTCGTTCATAACGGAGGAACTCGCCAAGATCCTTCCATCCCTCATGCAACTCACCAAGCATGCGGCCTTTTGGAACGCGGACGTCATCGAAAAAGAGCGTGGCAGTTCCGAGTGGCCAATGCCCGAGCGTTTCTATCGGCGCCCAGGTCAGTCCGGGAGCGTCGGTGTCGACCAGAAAGTTGGTGATGCCATTGTGCTTGCGTCCTTCCGACGAGGTGCGCGTGGCGACCACGTCGAGGTCGCTCGCTTTGAAGCCCGACGTGAAGACTTTCTGGCCGTTGAGGATGAAGTCGTCGCCGTCGGCTACCGCGGTGAGTTTGATGGCCGCGGCATCGGATCCGGCGTCTGGTTCGGTGAGCGAGAAACACACGGTGGCGGTGCCATCGGCGATCTTGGGCAGGAATTCTTGTCTGAGTTCTTCCGAGCCGCGGCTGATCGCCAGGCCGCCCCAGGTGACCGCCCGGAATACCCAGAAGGACAGGTCGAGGAACGCTCGACCGAGTTCTTCGAGAAGGATGGCTACCTCGACCGCACCGCCTCCAGAGCCACCGTATTCCTCGGGAATGTTGATCCCGACCCACCCTTGAGCGGCGAGCTTGTCGTACAAGTCCCGGGGGGGACGACGTTCACGATCGCACTCCCGCACATACTCGCGAGAGATTTCCCGTTGACAGAAATCGCGGACGGTGGTCCGAAACATCTCTTGCTCGGGACTTAGTTTGGTCTCCATTTTCGACCTCCTCGTTGACAGCTCTGAAGGACCAGCATATTGTCGGATCATTCAGCGCGCCAGTGTCTTACAGAGTGAGACGCGAAAGGATGAGGACATGGAACCTTTACGATCGATGATATTCACCCCCGGCCACCGCCGGGACCTCATTGAGAAGGCCATTCGGTCGGGAGCCGACGCAGTAATCGTGGACCTTGAAGACGCGGTTGCCATGGATGAAAAGGCCGGCGCTCGCGATGCCCTCGCCGCCTTGCCAGCCTCACCAGTTCCGCTCTACGTCCGGACGAACGGTCCAGAAACTGAAATGTTCTGGGCCGATGTGGTGGCCGCCGGAGCGGCGGGTGTGGCCGGCTTGGTTATCCCGAAAGCTGAACATGCCAGTCTCATCCGCGAGGTCGACGGGGCGCTGCGGGCTTTGGAGATGACCAACGGGCATGCGCTCGGCACGGTCGGGGTCATGCCGTTGATCGAAAGTGGGCTCGGCGCCCGCAACACGTACGACATGATGCTCGCTAGCGAGCGAGTCGAATCAGTTTTGTACGGCGGGGGCGAGCAGGGCGACCTGGTGGCGGACCTCGGCGTTGAATGGACGCCCGAAGGAACGGGTCTCATGTTCAGCCGGGCGAAGGTGCTTATGGATGCCCGGGCTGCCGGGATCGAGAATCCCCTGGAGGCGGTCTTCATGGACTTCAGGAATCTGGATGCGCTGCGGGTTGAGTGCGAGCTGGCCCGGACTCTCGGGTACGTCGGCAAGGTGGCTATCCACCCCGCCCAGGTGGCGGTGATCAACGACGTGTTCACCCCTACCGCTGAACAGGTGGCCCACCATCGCCGCATCATCGAAGAATTCGACAAAGCGCTTGAGGAGGGCTCCGCCTCCATCGCCGTCGACGGGAAAATGGTCGATTACGCCGTGGCCCGGGTGGCCAGAGCGGTGTTGGCACGTGCAGAGTTGGCGGACCGAGCGGCCGCCCGACAAGAGGGACAGGTATGAGTCGAAGCAGGTATATCGAGGGCGGCGTTGGAATCGCCGTTATTGGGGCCGGGTCGATTGGCACGTTGCGCGCCCAGATCGCCCACCGGCATCCGTCGGTCGATTTCATTGGCGTCTGCGACATTGTCGAGGAGAAGGCAGCCACCCTTGCCGCAGCTTGTGGGGCCGACGTATACAGCACCGATCCGCTTGAGGTCATCCGGCGCGACGAAGT
>CAJQPD010000310.1 GCA_905480085.1 uncultured Acidimicrobiia bacterium | reverse complement strand
CGACTACCTTGCGACCGATTCCGTCCAGGCTGGCGCCGACCAAAAACAGGGTCACGCCCTCATCGGTCCGCGCGGCCACAACAAGCATGTCTGCCGTGTGACCGTCAATCACGAAACTCTTTACGCCCGACAGGCGATATCCGTCCCCATCGGGGACGGCGGACATCTCAATTCCCGTCTCGTCCCAACGCCCGGCAGGCTCCGTGACCGCCAGGCCCAGCCGGAGAGTCCCTTCGGAAACCGACGGAAGGACCGCCCGTTTCTGCTCCTCAGAGCCAGCCAGCAGAATCGCGTTCGCTCCGAGTATCACCGTAGAGAGAAATGGAGCCGGGAGGAGCGTTCGGCCCATTTCTTCAAGCAACACCGTGGTTTCCAGGAAGCTGAAACCAGCTCCTCCATACGACTCAGGAATGGCCAAACCGAGCCAGCCCATATCCGCCATGTCTGCCCACATGCCACTATCGAACCCGGGCTCAGACGCCATCAGCTCCCGAACCGTAGAGGTCGGACATTTGTCGTCCAGGAACCGGCGAGCTGTCTCGCGGAGAAACTCCTGTTCTTCACTAAAGGCAAAGTTCATGCAGACTCCTCGTCATCGGCACCCATGTTAACCATCGTTCACGGTCGGCACCGCCAGGTAGGCTCCCATTTCATGTTGACAATTGATCTAATGACTGCCCGGATCCGTTCACTGAGCGTCGGCCCGCTCGACAACAATGTGTACATAATCAGCTGCAAAGCGACCGGCAAGGCAGCGATCGTCGATGCGGCCAACGAGGCAGACCGAATTCTGGCTGCCGTCCACGATGTTGATCCCCAGGTAGTCCTCACCACTCATGGCCATGCTGACCACCTCGGGGCGGTCAGCGAAGTGACGGCTGCTCTAGAGATCCCCTTCCGACTCCACGAGGCAGACCGTGTCATCGCCGGACGTTCGATAGACGAGCCGTTACTCCCCGGCCAGATCACCATAGGCGAAATCAGCATCGGCGCCATTCACACACCAGGTCACACACCCGGTTCAATGTGTTTTGCAATCGATGGGGTGATACTGACGGGCGACACACTTTTCCCGGGAGGACCAGGAGCGACCCGGTCCCCCTATTCAGACTTCGACCAGATCATGAACAGCCTTCACACCCAGCTCTTCTCAAGACCCGACGAGACCCGGATCCTACCGGGGCACGGGGTGCCGACCATGATTGGAACAGAGCGACCCCACCTCGCCGAATGGACGGCCCGCCGTTGGTAAAGGCTCAAGAACGAGGCCAAAAGCGACGATGAGGAAGGGTGATCAGGAGGCCTGACTGTTGTCAGCGGATGACAACATCGAAATAGAATTCCCGTCCCTCACCAGGACGGCTCAGTCAAGCACTCCGCGCCCCGGATCTGCCGCCGCCGCCGCCGATGCCGCTGACGGCCTGGCCCAGGATGACTCCACAGCCGATGACTTTGCCTGGTTAACGGCGATTTTTGCCGACGACGACGAAACCACCGTCGAAGAATTAGCCACCGTCGAAGACTTCGATGATGACATCGACGACACCGCCTTGACCGGAGCCGGAGAGCCCTTCGTCGATCATGTCGAGGAGTCAGCCATCGGTCGTCAGGACCTTTTGGAGGACCCACTGGATTCCGATGACACGCTCCTTCCAATCGACCGGTTCGAAGACTCAGCCGAGTCCATTGATCAGACAAAACAGCCCGGGATCGCCTTTTCCCCCCTCCAAACCGACGCGGCCCCCGGAGTCGGCGGCGACCTCGCCGGCGACATCGAACCCGAGCAAGAACCGTCGACCGACGACTCTTCCGGACAGATACCCGAAGGCGCGTCCACCGCCATCACAACGCGGGGAGATCTCGTTCCCACTGGTCTGGCAGAGCTCAAGAAAGCCAACGGATTCAGGGAGGAAATTCTCTCGACATTCTCACAGATGTATCGCAAGTCGGCCCGTCCGGACTGAAACCGGAAAGCTAGCCAGTCGTGTGACACCGAAACGGAATGAGCTCAGGCCGACCCCATTTCTGCCGATAGAACAACACACAAGAGAAGACGTGCATGGATCTAGCCACAACAAAACTCACGGGCGTTCGATTCTCCGGACAGCAGCAGGTCTGGATCCTGACCGCATGTATTGGTCTGGCCGCCGCTGCCATGGCATCTCAGGTGACGAGCTTAACCACCCTGTTCCCCGACTCCCGGCAGATACCCTGGTACATTCTTCTCCCGCTCGTGTATGTCGCCGAACTGACCGTCGTGCATCTCCGATTCCACCGGCACGCCCACTCGTTCTCAATGAGCGAAGTGACGTTGGTGCTGGGACTCTTCGCCAGCGCCCCATGGGAGCTCATCGTCGCTCAGATCGGTTTTGCCATGGCGTTGATCATCAATCGACGCCAGCCGCTGATGAAGTTGGCGTTCAATCTCGCCCAGAACACGTTCGTCGTGATTCTGGCAGTTGTCGTCTTTCGATCAATAGCCGGCCTCGGCGATCCACTTGGTCTGGCCGGCTGGCTCGGCGCGATCATCGCAACCCAGGCCACAGTCATCCTGGCCAACCTGCTGATCAACGGTGCCATCCACCTGTCGGGCGGATCCATTGATCGCCGGGAACAGCTGGAGGTGTTGTACCTGACTGCCCTGGCAGCCTTGATGAACACTGCCCTCGCCCTGGTAGGGATTACCATATACTGGAGCGGTGGTTCCAACTCGGCCTGGTTGGCGATGGTGCCTCCGGTCGTTCTCTTCTTCGCCTATCGGGCATATATCAGCCAGCGCCTTGAGCGGTCCCGCCTGGAGTCGTTGTATCAGGCAACAAGGGTGCTCCACGAGTCCCCCCAGATCGAGTCCGCACTCGAGTCAGCGGCCCTCTACGCACAAGACATGTTCGAAGCCGAAGTCGTTGAGATCATCCTGCTGCCCGAGGAGGGAAAGTCCGCCTACCTCACGGCCGTGGGACCCGACGACCGCAGGGTTGTGATGGAGTCGTTCGATCTGGGCTCGGGAGAGGCACTGTTCCACAGCATCGCCGACAGCCCTGGCGCCATGCTGATCACCGATCCCACCGTCTTCGGCCGCGACGGCTGGCAGTTGGATAACGGGGTGGCCGCGCCACTTTCAGGCGATCACGGTACGTTCGGGGTCATCATCGTCGCCAACCGAATCAACGATGTTTCTCAATTCGAAGAGAGCGACGTTCGACTACTTGAGACGTTCGCCAGCCAGGTTTCGGTGTCACTCGAAAACGGTCGGCTTGAAGATTCTCTGGCGCAGCTGACCGACCTCAAAGAGGAGCTGCGGCACCAGGCACTCCACGACTCGCTCACCAAGCTCGCCAATCGCACTCTGTTTTCCGAGAGGGTTGACGCGGCCATCGATCGATGTGTCAACGACGACCACTTCATCGCAGTCATGTTTCTGGACCTTGATGACTTCAAGACGGTGAACGACTCGCTCGGTCATGCAGCCGGGGACGATCTTCTCGTCCAAGTCGCCAACCGACTCCGCTCGTACACGAGGCCCGAAGACGTGGTCGCTCGCCTCGGAGGCGACGAGTTCGCCATCCTCCTCGCAGATCTCTCGAGTCCCCTCGGAGCGACAGATGTTGCCGAACGGATCATCGGGGGGATGATGATCCCATTCAACCTGGAAGGTAAGGAACTCAAAGTTCACACATCGATCGGCATTGCCTTTGGCGGTCCCATCGACCGGCCGGATCAGATCATGCGTAACGCCGATGCAGCCATGTACGCAGCCAAACAGACCCGTAAGGGCACCTATCGCGTGTTTGAAGACGCAATGCACGCCGAGATGATCAGACGACTGGAGCTAAAAGCAGACCTGACAGAGGC
Source organism: uncultured Acidimicrobiia bacterium (assembly GCA_905480085.1). Classification (GTDB taxonomy): domain Bacteria; phylum Actinomycetota; class Acidimicrobiia; order Spongiisociales; family JAENVV01; genus JAENVV01. Next base: position 512 of record CAJQPD010000310.1, on the reverse strand, counting down.
AGTCGCCCGGGACGAATTGGTGTTGCGATACCAACCGATCGTCGACCTGGCTACCGGACAGGTCACCGGCGTGGAGGCCCTGGTTCGCTGGCAGCATCCGACCAGAGGAATCGTCCCGCCCGCCCAGTTCATTCCTTTTGCTGAAGAAAGTGGTCTTATCGTCGCCATTGGGGCCTTTGTACTCGAGCAAGCCGTTATCAAGGCTGTCGAGTGGCAGAACGCCCGACCGGACGAGTTGCTGACCATGGCCGTGAATCTGTCACCCCGCCAGCTGGCCGAAGTCGACATGGCGGCCATGATCCGCGAGACCATCACCCGACACGGGTTGGAGCCGCGCCGCCTCATCGTTGAGATTACCGAAAACGTCGTCATGCAAACCACGGTCAGCCTGCTCGACGACATCCGCGATCTGGGCGTCCGACTGGCCATCGATGACTTTGGAACCGGATACTCGTCACTCGCCTATCTCGATCGCCTCCCGATCGACATTATCAAGATCGACAAGAGTTTCA
>CAJQPD010000309.1 GCA_905480085.1 uncultured Acidimicrobiia bacterium | reverse complement strand
GACTCGGGGATCACGCCGAAGCCGCCCGGATCGATCACTCCGGTAATACCGGTCGCATTGAGATCAGCCATGAAAGCCTTCGTCGAGGCCATCTGGGCCGCCCGGCTGGGAGGTGGGATCTGTCCGAGAACCATGCCAAAGGCACCGGGCCCACGGATCAAACCGGTCGGTGCGCCGACCGCGTCGCGTTCGATGGAACCGCCGGGTGGGTCGGACTCTCCAAGGGCCAGATTGGCGGCCCTCGAGTTGAGAATTGCCCATTCGTATAACAGCTGCACGTAGACCGGGTGATCGGGAGCGGCCCGGTCGAGTTCGGCTTGCGTGGGTCCACGACCCTCGGAGAACTGCCCGGGATGCCAACTGCCAAGAACCCGCAGCCAGGTTCCCGCCGGAGCCGAAGAGGCGGCGACCGCGATACGCCCGAGCCCCTCTTCCAAACTGAGGACCCCGTCCCATCGGACTATGTCGTTCCAACTCTGTCCGCCCCGCAAGAAGTGAATGTGTGAATCGATCAGGCCAGGTATGGCCCGCTGCCCGTTGAGATCCAGGACGTCGGCACCCCGGTCGGCCATCTCTCGAACCGTCTCATCGGAGCCGGCAGCCAGGATCTTTCCGTTGCGGATCGCCACTGCTTCGACATGTTCGTCGCCGGTCCAGATCCGTCCGTTTACGAGTAGGCGATCGCCATGCTCAACCGTCATCGGTTGTCCCTTCTGTCGTCCCGATATGTCTTCATGTCTACTTCACCGTACGCCATCAGTTGAGGGTCGCTGCTTTGGCATCCTATTATCCGCCCATCAGAGAACCGCCAATAGTCGTAGGGTTCATTCGGGTAGTCGGGATTCGGCCGAGCCAACCCGGGTGGGACATAGCAAGCAGATGATGGATACATGAGCACAAAAGAGAACCTTGGCGCGGGTGGTGTGACCCTGCTCGACGTTGCCCGCGAAGCCGGGGTTCACGTCTCTACGGTTTCGCGTGCCCTTGATCCGGCTCACCACTCACGGGTAAAAGAGGTGACCCGCCAACACATCGAGGCCGTCGCCGACCGACTCGGTTACCGTCCCGACATGGTGGCCCGCGGCCTGAAAAGCGGGCGCACCGCCACGATCGGAGTGATCGTCGCCGACCTCGGCAACACGTTCATCACACCGGTCATCCACGCCTTGACGGCAGCCGTCGAATCCGCAGGGATGATGCCGATGATCGCCGAGACCGAAGACGACCACGATCGTTTTGCGAACATCCTCGATCACATGCTGAGCCGACGGGTCGACGCCATGATCGTGATGAGCGCTCGTTCGGCCGATCGGCAGGTCCTCGAGTCGGCCGGGCGAATTCTTCCGATCGTCGTGGCCGGCCGCCCCCTCGACGGGACCACCCTTCCCGAAGTGGTAGTCGACGAATACGCCGGCGGCCGCCTCATCGCCGAACACTTCGCCGAATCGGGGCACAGCCTGGTCGCCCAACTTCGCGGGCCGCTCGATGTGGCCAACTTCCCCCGGCGAGACGCAGGATTCACGGCCGCCTGCCACGAGCACGGGCTTGAGCAGGTGCTCGTCCCTGAGACAGCCACCCTGCCGGTCATCGCCGAAGGACGCCGGATCATGGAAGCCCTGATCAGCACCACAAACAACCGACCGACGGCCATCTTTGCGCACAACGACCTTATGGCGCTCGGGGCGCTCTCGAGACTTCGCGAAGAAGGAATCCGAGTTCCCGACGATCTCTCGCTGGCGGGCTACAACGACCTTCCGATGGTCGGCCACATATCGCCGTCACTAACCACCGTGAATTACCCTGGCAAGGACGTAGGAAGGTTGGCTGGCGAAATGATCTTGCGTCTTCTTGGCGGAGAACAGGTCGAGAGCTGCACCCTGAAGCCCGAACTCGTTGTCAGAGAATCCACCAGAGCAACCCACTAAGGCGGAGCACGCATGGAACAACCATTTGAGATGATTCATACCGGCGAGAATGAGCCTCGCTTCAACATGCCGTACACGCCGGCGGTCAAAGTGCATTCGGGGAAAATGGTGTTTCTGGCCGGGGTTACCGCCGCCCCGGTCTATCACAGCCATCCCCACATCGCCGCCGAGTTCGACGACATCCCGCTCGATCCCGGCGACCAGGCAGCCATGGCCATCGAAGCCATCCGTCAGGTATTGGTCGCCGCCGGTGGTGGACTCGAACACGTTGTTGAGATGACCCGCTACATCGTCGACATCGCCGATAACCAGGACGCCATCAACCAGGTTCTTGGACAGGCGTTTGGAGATCACCGACCCGCCAGCACCACCGTCGAAGTGGTCCGGTTGGCGACCGATCCTCGCCTGGTCCTCGAGCTGAGAGTCGTGGCAGCGGTTCCCGAATAGCCGAACGAGTGGCTAGGTAACGAGCCAACCGCCGTCGATGTTGAGGTTATGGGCGTTCATGCCAGGGTTCTCGAGCAAGAACACCGTCGCTCCGACCACGTCTTCGGTAGTAATCAACCGACCACTGGCCGTTCGTGCCCGTAATCCGTCGAGCATGGCGGCCGGTCTATCAGCCCAGTACCAGCTGTCGCCGACCACGGCCGGGTGAATCGAGTTGACCCGCACCGGGCTCAGCTCGATAGCCAGCGAGCGAATCATCGTGCTGACGCCACCATTGACCGTCGTGATCGTGGTCGACCCCGGATACGGACGCTCTTTGGCAAGACCGCCGAAGATCACAATGGAACTACCTTCGCCCAAGCGATCGCCGAGGACCCGGATGAGTTCAAGCGGCCCGATGAGTTTCATGGTCACGAGCGCCGTGGCTCCTTCAATCTTGAAATCCTTGGCGGTGTTCTCGTCACGCAGCACGGCGGTGATGACCAGATATTTGATGGCCCCGAGATCGGCCAGACTTGCGGCGATCGACTCCGGCTGAGCGAGGTCAAGACTGATACCGGAGGTGTTGCCACCGATATCGGCCGCCACCGCTTGGGCCCGCGCCAGGTCCCGACTCGTGACATACACCTGCTCTCCGGCATCCGCGTAATGCCTGGCAACATCTAGGCCAAGACCGGATGAACCTCCGACAACTAGAACTGCTCCGGCCATAACAACCACCCTTCAAATCTGCGTGTGTCCGCTCGATATCGATTTTCGCCGCTCGCCCCGACAGGCCTGAAACGGTTCTGGTAGGTTAGTGCAAACGTTTGCATGATGTCTGGGAACGTTAGTTAATGGTCCGGAGCAACCTGTTCCGGACACGGAGGAGGAACAAGACATGACAAGATCGTCTCAAAGTCAGTTTCTACGAGGACTCATACTGCTCGTCGCGTTTGCCATGATCGCAGCCGCCTGCGGGAGCTCAACCAGCGACACCACGGCTGCCGCAAGTCCCGGCACGACCGCCGCCCCAAGCACCCCCGACACCACCGCCGCTCCAGGGACGCCTGACACGACTATGGCGACCACCGCTCCAAGCGGTGAGCCGATCGTCATCGGAAGCACGCTGGCTCTCACCGGCTTCCTGGCAGCGACCGCCGCCATCCACAAAGTTGCCGGCGACCTGTTCGTTGAACAACTGAACGCCAACGGTGGCCTCCTTGGCCGACCGGTCGAATGGGTCGTCCTCGACGACGAATCCGTACCAGACCAGGCAGCGGCCCTATACGAACGGCTCATTACCGAAGACGAGGTTGATGCCATTGTCGGCCCCTACGGAACCGGGACGATCACAGCCGCCATGCAGGTTGCCGAACGCTATGGCTATGTGATGCCCCAGCACACCGGGAGCCTCACCTACACCTACGGGTATGACTGCCAGTTCCCTGCATGGCCTGCCGGCCGCAACCCGAACGTCACCAACTCCGAACTCGTCTTTGACGCTCTCGAATCGACTGGCACGCCTCCAAAGACGATGGCGTTCGTCATCAACCAGTTCCCAGGCACGATGTACGTTGCGTACGGTCAGCCTGACACCGACGAGGGCGGCGCCGTATCAATCGCCGCAGACCGAGGCTACGACGTCGTACTCGACATTCAGTACCCGAGCACTACCAGCGACTGGGGTCCGATTGCCGCAGCGGTCCGCGACGCCGACCCTGACTTCCTGTTCCTTGGTGCGCTCGGTGTTGACGGTCCAAACCTGATCGCCGCCATGGACGCACTCGACTATCAGGTACCCGGCATGTTCCTCCAATGGCCCGCTCCGGGACCCATGTTGGGAGTGGGAGACTCAGCCGATGGAGCCATGTCCGTGACGGCCTTCGAGCCGCACACACCATTTACTGACGACCCAGGGTATGCGGCGATCGCTCAGGCGTTCTCGGATGCCGCGACGGCGGCCGGCCTGCCGTACACGGCATTTGAAACTCAGGCTTCGGCCTCGTGGGCTGCCTGGCAGATTCTTGTTGCCGGTATAGAAGGTGCCGGAAGTCTCGACCAAGCCGCAGATTGTGACTATCTGCTCAACAACACGATCGACACCGTATTTGGCCCGATCGACTTTGATCCGGATCAGAACAACTACTACGGCGACCTCTAGTACGTCAAACAGATCCAGAACGGTGACTGGGTGGTCGTCTGGCCCGCCAACGGCGCCCCCGATGGCGTCAGCGTGCAATACTCGCCGGAGGGATGACCCTCTGCAGTACTGAGCCTCGCCAGTTCGATTCGAGATCGCGGTCGGTTTCCAGCCGACCGCGATCCGGATCGAACCGGCAACGGCCAACCACGGATGTTGGGACAGCTCGATGACGCTCTACGGACAAGCCATCATCTCGGGAGTTCTGGCCGGTGGCCTCTACGCGATGATGTCGCTCGGTGTGTCCCTGAGCTGGGGTGTCCTCAAGATCATCAACCTGGCCTACTTTTCCTTCATCTTGCTGGCCGGATACGGCTCATACGAACTGGCCGCCAACCAAGGATGGGACCCGTTTGTCACGGTGCTTGCGGTGGTTCCGGTCTTTGTGATCGTCGGCGGCCTGCTGCAACTCTTCTTCGAAAAGGTCAAGATCGGTGAGTTCGAATCGCTCCTCGTAACCTTTGGCCTGCTCATCATGCTCGAAAGCGTCGCCCGCTCCATCTGGTCGGCGGACTTCCGCCGAATCCCGTCGACCGAAAACCCATACGCCTCCAGTTCGTTGCGGATCGGTGAATTCGCCTTCCCAACCCCGCAGCTCTCGGCCTTTCTTACCGCCATAGTCATCGGGTTACTCATGAAATACCTCCTGGATCGGACGTACTTCGGCAAGGCCGTACGAGCCCTTGCCCAAGACCGCGATATGGCACGGGCGTTCGGCGTCGACCATCGACGCGTAGCAGTACTGCTGTCGGGGCTGGCCGCAGCTACCGCAGCCATTGCCGGGGTGTTCATCGCCATGTCCCAAGCGCTGTTTCCAAGCCTGGCAGTCGAATGGTTCGGCATCGTCTTTCCGGTGGTGATCTTGGGCGGCCTCGGAAGCACGTTGGGGGCGCTCGGAGCCGGGGTGGTCATCGGAGTCGTCGCCGCCATCGCCTCAGTCACCTGGGGACCCTCCTATGCGCCGCTTGCCACCTTCGTCATTCTCATCGCCACCCTCCTATTCCGACCTGATGGCCTCTTCACCAGAAAAGCGTCCGTATGAGTCGCCGTACGACAGTCCGGTTGGGGAGCTTCGCAGCAGTCGCAGTAGCGCTGTGGTTCCTCCCAACATTGCAGGGTCCGATCGGCTTCCCAATCTTCTACCTCCTGTTCGGCTACACGTTGCTGTTCTGGTTCGCCCAGGCTTCCTCATGGAACATGTTCACGGGCTACTCGGGGTACTTCAGTTTTGGTCAAGGTGCCTTTTTTGGTGTCGGCGTCTACACGACTGGCGTGCTCGCTGCCAAACGAGGTTGGCCCCTCATCGCCGCAATACCCGTGGCTGGCATCCTGGCTGCGGCATTGGGACTGTCTCTCGGATTCGTCGTGTTTCGCTTACGTAGGTTGCAGGGAGAGATCTTTGCCCTCGTCACCCTGGCGGTGGCATTCGTCGTGGCCGCCATTGCCCGGGTGAGCTCCAAAATCGATGGTGGCAGCGGCATCGCCCTTAACGATGTTCAGCTGCCCGACTTCCTCGGAACGTTCCCATCAATGATGTTCCGCCTCGGTTTGGTCATCGCGGTTTTGACCGTGTTCGCGGCTGCCACCATCCAACATTCACGGCTCGGTTGGGGTCTGTTCTCCATCAATGATGACGAGGCTGTCGCCGAAAGCCTCGGCGTTCCAACATTCCGTCACAAGATGATGGCCTTCGGCATGTCAGCTTTCTTCGCCGGACTGTCAGGCGCCGTCCACGCCATCCAGATCAGCTACATCACCATCGAGGACGTTTTCAGCATCCGAATCCCCCTATTTGTGATTGTGATGAGTGTCCTGGGCGGGATGCGACACTGGATGGGACCCATCGTCGGGGCAACCATCATCCACACATTGACCGACCGGCTCAACCGGGCCAGTGACCTCGAGCTATTCGGTGGCAACGTGACCGTTTCCCTTGACCACCTCAACGACATCATCATTGGACTGCTCCTCATTGTGATGGTGCTCGCCGTCAAGGACGGCCTGTGGCCAAGACTTGTGGACCGCAAATGGGCTGCAGCAGGCGCCTTTGTCGTCGGAATACTCATTGCCCGAATCTGGGCGCCCGAGATGTCGCCAATTGGTCAATTCGTCGCCGGCGAACTCGGGGCCGTAGCAGTGCTGCTCCCGTCTTCAGCCGTCATTGACCGTTGGCGTAGTCGAGGCGGACCGTCAGAAACGCCTGATGAGCCGACCAGCCAACCGACGGTGGGAGCCACCCCATGAGCCTTCTTCAGTTCGATGGCATTCACAAGCGCTTTGGCGGAGTTGCCGCCCTCGGAGGGGTCAGCGGGACCCTGGACGAAGGCGAGATACTGGGTTTGGTCGGCCCGAATGGATCCGGCAAATCCACTCTGATAAACATCCTGAGCGGTTTCGCCGAACCCAATGAGGGTCGCATCAGTTTCGCCGGTGTGGACGTCACCGATACTGAAGCCCACCACCGTTTTGGGGCTGGGATCGCCCGCACCTACCAGATTCCCCGACCCTTCTCGAGCATGACGGTCCGCCACAATGTTGCTGTTCCACTCATTTTCGGGAAGACGAAACTCCACCCGAGCGCTGCAACCGAGCGAGCGATGCACTGGCTGGAGTTTGCCGGTTTGGCGAGCTACGCGGATCAACCGGTCTCGGAACTGAACCTCCACCAGCTCAAGTATTTGGAGCTGGCGCGAGCCCTTGCTTCCGAGCCGCGCGTCTTGTTCCTCGACGAAGTGTTGGCCGGCTTGAACCCGACTGAGATCGAAGAGTCGATCCTCATGATCCGCCGGATTCACGACTTGGGCATCAGCCTCGTCATCGTCGAGCATGTCCTGCGGGTCGTCAACGCCCTATCGACCAGAATCGTGGCGCTCAACCAGGGCTTGGTGATCGCCGAAGGGGCCCCTACCGACGTAATGGCCGATCCTGAAGTCGTGAAGGCCTATCTGGGTTCGAGGTGGAAGCATGCTTGAAGTGCGGGATGTAACTGCGGGCTACGGCAAGGCCCAGGCTCTGTGGGGTGTTTCTCTCACAGTCACCGAGGGCGAGATCGTCACGATCGTTGGCCCGAACGGAGCGGGCAAGTCAACCCTGGTGAACGTGATCGGCGGCCTACAACCGGCCTGGCAAGGCAACATTGTGCTCGATGGCCAGGAGCTGACCCACCTCGCAACCCATCGGGTATGCGCGTCTGGGGTTGCAGTGGTTCCCGAGGGCCGGCGGGTCTTCCCCGACATGTCAGTCACCAACAATCTCGATATGGGCGCCTACCACCGCGAGGCGCGGCGTTTTCGTGATGAGACCTACGCCGAGGTATGCGAGATATTTCCGCGGCTCGCCGAACGAGGTGAACAACTGGCCGGCAGCCTCAGCGGCGGCGAACAGCAAATGCTCGCCATCGGAAGAGCGATGATGTCGCGACCCAAGCTTCTGCTCCTTGATGAACCATCCCTCGGTCTGGCGCCGGTCATCGTCGAGGCCATCTTCGACGTCATCAGGGACATCAACAAGACCGGCACCTCCATCCTGCTAGTTGAGCAAAACGTCGTCGAAGGTTTGGAGCTGGCGCACCGCGCCTACGTGCTTGAGGAGGGCC